>JADFWE010000010.1 GCA_015222915.1 Pseudomonadota bacterium
GTGTGATGCATAGTAGAACCATGCTGGTAGAGAGGCCCGTAACTGTAAACAAACGGGTAAAGCGGATTTTTATTGGCGTGGAGGGCATGGCGTGGCGGACATGTTGCTTAGTGTATGTGAGGCAGTGCTATTGCTCTCGCAAAGATTTTAATGCTTCTTTGCGGCTTAGCGTCTCTGCGAGAAAAAAGTCTACGTTCGTCATGTGAGTGACATGTCCCGTTATTGGACAAATCTTTTCATTGGGTGATTTTTTGATCGATAAAAGTTGTACATTTCTAACAGTATACCCGTCTCTTGGCGTGTCAGCGAAACTCAAGCAGAGTCCCGAAGATTTTGTTGTCGAAGAGAATATATCGCTGCAATTCAGTGGTGAAGGTGAACACTGCTGGGTCTATATTCAGAAGCGGGGCTGTAATACCGACTGGCTGGCGCAGCAGCTGGCCAGGTTCTGCGGCGTGAAGCAGATGGCGGTTTCTTACGCCGGTCTTAAAGATCGTCATGCTGTCACATCGCAGTGGTTCAGTGTGCAGCTGCCGGGTCTGCCGACACCGGACTGGAAAGCTTTTGAAGCGATATTTCCTGCTGGCGAAGTGAAGGTGTTACAGAGCCAGCGTCATCAGAGAAAACTCCAGCGCGGTGCTTTAAAAAGTAATACTTTTAAGATCACCCTGCATGATCTGTGCAGCGATGAAGCGCTGGATATGGACGGCAGTGCTGAGGGGCTTGAAGATCAGATCGATGATCAGCTGTTTGAAGCACTGCAACAGCGTTGCTCACAGATTGCGGAGAGCGGTGTTGCAAATTATTTTGGTAAGCAGCGCTTTGGTAGAAATGCCAATAATCTGGAGCAGGCAGAAAAGTTTTTCCTGAAACCCAGCCGTCGATTGCCTCGCCATAAGCGCAGTATCTATCTATCAGCGGCACGTTCATGGATGTTTAACTGTATCTTGTCAGAGCGTATCCGACAAAAGATCTGGAACAAACGCCTGCAGGGCGATGTTTTTATGCTGGCTGGAAAATCCGCCTGTTTTAAAGATCCTGTAGAGGGCATAGAGGGGAATGGCTCGATAGAGGAGACCAGCGAACGGCTGAATTCTGGTGAGCTTCACCCGACTGCCATTTTATGGGGTGAGGGTGATGAGATGGTCTCAGCACAGGCAAGAGATCTTGAGATGGAAGTGATCGATCAGTTTCCGGTTTTTCGCGACGGCCTGATTGCAGCGAGACTGAAATCACAGCGCCGTGCCTGCAGGGTTATCCCGCAGAACATGGCAAGTTTTCGCCAGGGAGACAGTTTTGTCGTGTCATTCAGCCTGCCTGCGGGCTGTTATGCGACGGTCGTTCTGGGTGAGATTTTTTCTAAACTGGTGGAACACTAATTTGCCTGCCACAGGCCTGTTTATATGTGAAAACATGCTAATATTAGCGTCATACAGCACCACATTATATGTAACAAAATTTGTCAGGTTTGAACTATGAATCCTAATTATCTCGATTTTGAACAGCCAATCGCCGAACTTGAGGCCAAGATAGAAGAACTTCGTTATGTCGGTGATGATACCGAGATTAATATCGGCGACGAGATAAGCAAGCTGGAAGAAAAATCACGTTTGCTGACCAAATCTATCTTCAATAAGCTGACCGCCTGGCAGACATCCAAGCTGGCGCGCCATCCGATGCGGCCTTATACGCTCGATTATATCGATCGTATCTTTACTGATTTTCAGGAGCTGCATGGTGACCGTGCATTCTCCGACGATGAAGCGCTCATCGGTGGTCTGGCACGACTGGACGGCATGCCGGTGATGATCATCGGTCATCAGAAGGGCCGTGATACCAAAGAAAATATCCGCCGTAATTTTGGCATGCCGAGACCGGAAGGTTATCGCAAGGCGCTGCGTCTGATGAAACTGGCAGAACGGTTCCGTATTCCTGTATTAACTTTCATCGACACGCCCGGCGCTTATCCCGGCATCGATGCCGAAGAACGTAATCAGTCTGAAGCTATCGCGCGCAACCTGTTCGAGATGTCCGACCTGCAGACGCCGATTATCTGCACCGTGATCGGTGAAGGCGGTTCCGGCGGCGCACTGGCGATCGGTGTCGGTGATCGGGTTATGATGATGGAGTACAGTACCTATTCTGTTATCTCACCTGAAGGCTGTGCCTCGATCCTGTGGAAGAGCGCGGATAAAGCATCGGTTGCAGCTGAGGCCATGGGCATTACAGCTGCCAGCCTGAAGGATGCCGGCCTGATCGATCAGATCATACGTGAGCCGCTGGGCAGTGCGCACCGCGATGTCGATGAGACCGCACGCAATATCAAACAGGCTTTGATCGACGCCCTGGAAAAACTTGAAAAGACCGGCATGGAGCAGATGCTGGAAACCCGTTATCAGCGTCTTACCTCCTACGGCGAATTTCTTGAGGAGTCGGCCTGATTCTCCGCCGGGTCTGCTGCTGAGCTTCAGCCAGGGTAGGAGTAGTGTGGGTGACTTGAGCACCTGATTATCTATCACTGATGCCCTGTTTGATTTCTTGCTAACAGTATCTGCCTAATAACATCAGCGTGACTCTACTTTCGAGAATAGCGTTATGAGCTTCCTGAAACGATTTCAAATTTCACTGGAATCGTTATACCTGCTGCCTGAGCTCTCTGGCAAGACGGTACCGCATTATGTCGTCGCCTACAGCGGCGGTGTTGATTCTCACGTTCTCCTGTATTGCTGTAAACAGCTAAATCTGCCAGTGCGCGCAGTGCATGTACACCATGGTCTGCAAGAAGTGGCTGATGACTGGGTAGGGCATTGCCAGCGTATCTGTGAACAGTTATCGATCAGGCTTGATGTGATCTACGTCGATGCACAGAAGCAGCAAAGGCAGAGTCCTGAGGAAGCTGCGCGAAAAGCCCGTTATGCCGCACTGAAAGAAAACCTGAACCCGGGCGATTGCCTGATCACCGCGCAGCATGAAAATGATCAGGCAGAGACTTTGCTCCTGCAGCTGTTTCGTAGCGCAGGTCCAGCAGGTCTTTCGGCCATGCCGGAAATAAGAGACTTTGGCTCGGCGGTACATGTTCGGCCATTGTTGAACTTTTCCAGAACGGAAATAGAAAAATTCGCGTCTGAATATGCTTTACGGTGGGTGGAAGATCCCAGCAATAACGATACTTCACTCGATAGAAATTTTGTCAGAAAAAAAATACTACCAACGCTGCAGGAACGCTGGCCCGAGATAACGTCGCAGCTGTCTAATGTCGCCGGTTTGCAGTCAAGCAATTTGCAAGTGTTAGAGGATATGGCGGCGATCGATCTGGCTGCATGCATTCAGGTGCCGCCGGCACATTCAAATACGGATATATACGTTGTGCTGTCGATGCTTTCGATTCCGGCATTAAAAAACTTCTCAAGCCCACGTCTGCTTAACGTACTGCGTTACTGGGTCGTTCATCATTGGGTAAAATATGATGATACAGATAACATTTCACCGACACGGAATTTTCTTCGTGAGATCGAGAAAGTTTTTCTTCATTCATCGCCGGATGCGAAATCAAAAATCACTTTTGCCGGTTTTGAATTACGGAAGTTTCAGGAAAGCCTGTATCTTCTTAAAGAAACGTCTGATAAAAAAGTCGAAGCAAGCCTGACCTGGCATTCGGAGCAAGCGCTATCGATCCCTGGATTAAATGTTCAGCTTAGTGTGATCGAAAAGACAGGTGCAGGCTTAAAGTCAGAGCTGCTGGGGAAGACGTTCAGCATCCGCTTCAGGCAGGGGGGAGAGAAATTTCATCCAGTGGGGCGGCGCCACTCGCAGAGTTTGAAAAAGTTGTTTCAGGAGGCGGGTGTGCCGCCATGGCAGCGGGATGTTGTTCCCTTACTGTATCTTGGTGACGAGTTGATAGCGGTGATTGGGCTTTGGGTTTCGAGAAAGTATGCTGTTGGTGAAGGTGATATCGGTTGGGATATTGATGTAAGTGTTTTGTAGATGTTTCTTTCTTATTGGTTTGATGGGCTTTTACAAGTTTTAGTTCTTGCCCTTACGGCTAGTTACTTTTATCTGAGCTTCTTTGGCAGGTGCATTACATAGAAAGATGGGTTTAGTATTTGCTTTTTTGTTTACTTTGGCATGGCGGTTCTCGCACCGCGGGCTTGCTAGTTTTGTTTTGATTCAGGTTGTTGACTGAAGCTTGGGATTTCGCCCTGACGGCGAGTCACTTTTCTGCCTGCAGCAGCAGA
>JADFWE010000089.1 GCA_015222915.1 Pseudomonadota bacterium
ATCAGGAACATTCAACATTAATTTTGCATCAGCCTGCTCGCAGAGTTTCGCTGCCGCTGATATCAGCTGTTTCGCCTGTTCGATATCATGGAAACTATCCGCTTTTAAGCGGCATTGCACCAGTTTGATATCGTTATTGACTGCCGCAGTAAGTTTGTCGATAAAATCTTCCTTATCTGAAAACTTTCCGGTAATCAGGTAGCGATCGGGTAGCTGCAAGGCTTTTGTTATTGCGATGTTAGCATCAGGAAAAGCATAATCGGACAATGCTGAGACAGCGACCCATTTCACTGGTTGATCTTCTGCACCGACAGCTTCCCCCTGATACCCGGTCACCTTACGCACATGGAGGCAAACCTGTTTATCCGGGTACTGATGGATGATGGTTATCAGGGGACGGGAATCCGATATGACAAGGTTCAGCTCTTCTTTGATCTCACGGGCCAGGGCCTGCTCGACGCTTTCAGCACCTTCCATCTTGCCGCCGGGGAACTCCCAGAGACCGCCCTGATGAGCATCTTCATGCCTCAGGCTGATACAGACCTCATCATTTTCATTGACGATAACAGCGACGGCGACATGGACGATCTCAGGCATTTCAGCTACAGGTTTCAGGCAGAAATCTGCTCAGCAAAAGATGAAGACGGGAGAATACATACGGCCGTCAGCTCCGATACTCGGCATTGATACGAACGTATTCGTGCGACAGATCAGAGGTCCAGACCGTTGCCGATTCATCGCCTCTTCCCAGTTCGACAGTGATGGTGATCTCAGACCTGTCCATCACCCGCTGCCCCCTGTCCTCAGTATAGTCTGCATCAACCCCACCGTTACGTACGATACAAACATCATCCAGAAAAAGGTTAACACCGGAGATATCGAGCTGCTGCACACCGGCACGACCGACAGCAGCCAGGATCCTTCCCCAGTTCGGGTCACTGGCAAACAGCGCAGTTTTCACCAGTGGCGAATGCGCGATGGTATAAGCCACCTGCCTGGCTTCAGCTTCTGCTGCTGCCTGCGCTACCGTTACCGTGACAAATTTTGTCGCACCTTCACCGTCGCGTATGATGGCCTGCGCCAGATACTGACATACGTCATGCAGTGCATCGACGAACACGGCTGCCTGTGCTGAGTTATTATCTAATACGGTATTCCCCGCCTCGCCGCTGGCGATGAGCACGCAGGCATCGTTGGTCGAGGTATCGCCATCGACCGTTATCGAATTGAAACTTTTTTCGACGGCGGCAGATAGACACTGCTGTAAGAATTCATGCTCGACGCTGGCATCCGTAGTAATAAAAGCGAGCATGGTCGCCATGTTCGGGCATATCATGCCGGAACCTTTGGCGATACCGCTGATGGTTATCACCCTATCGTCGATGCTGATGGTTTTTGATACTGCTTTATATAAGGTATCCGTGGTCATGATACCGCGGGCAGCGGCTAACCAGTTATCAGCAGAGAGGTTTTGCGATATCTGTTTGATACCGGAGAGCATGGCGTCCATCGGCAGCTGTTCACCGATGACACCGGTGGAAAAAGGCAGGATCTGTTCAGGCGAACACTGTAGTTCATCAGCCAGCCACTGACAGCTCTGCCGTGCATTGTCCATACCCTTACTGCCGGTGCCGGCGTTAGCATTGCCTGAATTGATCAGGAGCGCGCGAATGCCTTTATCACCCGTCTTCGACAGATTTTCTTTTGCCAGGGTGACCGGCGCCGCGCAGAAAGCATTCCGGGTAAATGTCGCCGCACAGCTGGCGGTGTTCTCGAAGGCGATAACAACCATGTCAGGCTGCCTGCTTTTTTTGATGCCGGCAGTCACCGCTGCAAGCTTTACCCCTGCGACCGGCAAAATCTTTTCTGCTTCTGTTAAACCTACCGCCATTTCAGGGATCTCTGTTCTCGATGACTACGATGACTTGCCCCTGGAAAATCTGCTCCGGGATAATTGACTCTAGGATAACTTACCATGACACTGTTTGTATTTTTTACCGGAGCCACAGAAACACGGATCATTACGGCCTATCTTCTTCTGATCGCGCTGGTACGGCTGCGCTACCTGCTCGCCAGCGGCCTCATCCTGTGCGCCCTGTTCTCCAGCAGGCGCCTGTGACATACCCTCGGCGCTCGCATGCTGATAGTTCACGTTTTCAACTTTCGCATTCTCGTTCGGTTCCAGCTGTTCGACCTGTTCGTTCGACTGTATCTTCACTTTCGACAGGATGAGTATGACTTCGTGTTTCATCCGTTCCAGAAGCTCGGTGAACATCTCGAACGATTCACGTTTATATTCCTGTTTCGGGTTCTTCTGCGCGTAACCACGCAGGCCGATACTCTG
>JADFWE010000090.1 GCA_015222915.1 Pseudomonadota bacterium
ACTTCGGGACTCTGCAGAGCCTTTAATAATTTGTTATCTGGGGTCGCGATGCTGTTATTGATACTCGGGTCATCACGGTATTGCGGGTGATGAATCTGTACTTCACCCGGCAGGTTGCGGATGCCGTTAAGCAGCATGTCGTCGACCATGCCGCGCATCAGTGCGGTCATGAAAATCATCGCCCAGACACCGACGGTGATTGCAGACAGCATGATCAAAGTGCGCCGGTGATTGCGCCACAGGTTGCGCCACGCTAGTGTAAAGATAACGTTGATAGGCAGACGATTTTTCATCATGATGTCATACCGCCCTCATCGCACTAACGGGATGCAGGAAGAACAATCGCAATGCCGGGTAGATTGACGCCAGCAGGCTGCAAAAAAATACGATGCCGGGCCCGAGTAAGATCGATAGTGGCGACAGGCTGGGGTACATACGGTCGGGCAGATTAAATTTACCGGCCATCTCTTCCATGCCGGGGTAGGAGAAGCCGACGATGCTCAGATAGTAGGCGAGTGCAGTGCCGATCGCCGCACCGATCGCCAGCCCCAGACTGGACATGATGAAAGTTTCGGTAATGACTAAAGAGCCCAGGCGAACAGGTTTGACCCCAAGGGCCATCATGGTGCCGAACTCGCGGGTACGTTCCAGTACAGACATCAGCTGGGTGTTCAAAACACTGAAAGCGACCAGCACGATGAGCACAGCGTACATGAACCAGGCACTGGCCATGTCGGCCTGAATCGCCTGTTGCAGACCTGGCTGCAAAACGTTCCAGTCCAGTACCACCAGTTCCTTATGCTGTGAAATAATATTTCTGACGTCTTGCTGGACGGCTGTAACCAGCGGCAGGTCTGCTGCGTTGATGACGATGTTATGGCCGCCATCGCCCATAGTGAAAAGTGACTGAAAATAACCCAGCGGGACCTGCGCCATGGAACGGTCGATATCGGCGACGCCCGATTCAAAGATGCCGGTGACGATAACAACACCTGCAGCAAATGAACCATCACGGCCGCTGCCGAGCAGGGTCAGTTCATCGCCGACATCGACGCGCAGGTTGCGTGCAAGTACACTGCCGATAATTATTTCCTCGGCGTTGATATCAGTGAAGTAGCGACCTTTTTTGATGAGGCCGGGCAGGGTTGATACTTTAGCCTCAAATTCCGGCTCGACGCCGGTTATCTGCAGGCCGTAGGAACGCATCTCGCTGGATGTCATGGCAAAGGCAACACCGCGTGCAGCAACCATGTCACTGCCCAGCTGCCTGCGTATTTCGTTGGCTAACGGAATAACTGCATCGAAGCTGTTGCGTATCTTAGGGTCGTCGTTATATGCCTTATGCTGGACCTGCATATGGCCGATATAAGACTTCAGCGTATTGTCGATCATCATGCGGTAGCTGCCAAACTGCAGTGAGATCAGAAACACCAGCAGCAGGTTGGAAAAAATCATCGCGCCGATCGTCAGCCAGGTGCGGCGCTTATGCCGCCACAGGTTTCGCCATGCCATGCGCAGAGTGATGTTCACTGCCTGGTGTCCACAAGCATGCTCACTGTCTGGGATTCCTCAGGTTGGAAAGCGTGAACAGGCTATCGGTATGTTGCTGATCAAACTGGATGTCCTGTACTGACATCTCGGTCCATTCATCAGGTGACTCCACTTTACCCATGCGGATGATACTGGCCACAGTGCGGCCACCAAGTTTTTTTATTTCCCGTGCTTTCATGACTTTTACCAGGATATTGTCCTGATCCCAGAACTGCTGCTCCAGCATGATGTAGTCATCACGTATGCTTAAGATTTCCTTGCCCCAGACTACCGCGGCATCTTCGTGTGGGATCGATTCGATGACATAGACGGTATGTCCATCCTGCTCGCGAGTCTCTAAAATTTTATGGTCGTACTGATCGATGATGTCGGTGGACTTGCTGATATCCTTGTTGGTGAAGTCACTGCCCATCCAGCTCTGGCTCATCATCGAAGAGGGCACTTTGATGATGCGGTTGACCTTTGGCGCGAAGGTCCACATGTTATTGTCTTTGGTCAGTGTACCGTTGCCGGCATCTTTTTTTGGTTTGGTCACGCGTACTAAAGAAGTTTTATCGCCCTTGGTCCAGCTGCGCATCGACATGCTGCGTTCCCAGTCGGGTCGGTGGATGGTCATGGTCATTTCTGAATATGAAGACAGGCCGCGCCAATGGTCCATGGCCTGCTGGATTAGTTCTTTTGGGTCGGTTGTTGTAGACAGGGCTTGTGCTGAAAAAAGCCAGAGTAGCAGGAATGACCAGGGTGCTGAAAATTGAGTAGGACGCTTCATTGTCATTCTCTATAGAATTTCATTAACCCAAGTTTATGACAGAGCAGCACATAACAACAAGCGAATTTTATGTTGTATCTATAGTAATTCTCTGCCTATTGATATCAGTCAATAACATCCCCAATATAATTTAATAGGCTGTAAACAGTTGTCCCTGTAACCGGGTCGTCTGTTTACAGTGTCAGTTGTTATTAACCGTTAAAACATTAACTAAAGTGTCGTCGAGCGATGGAATATAAAGATTATTATCAGATAATGGGCGTTGAGCGCAGCGCGACCCAGGATGAGATAAAACGTGCCTATCGAAAACTGGCGCGTAAATATCACCCCGATGTCAGTAAAGCAGCCGATGCCGAGCAGCGCTTCAAAGAAGTCGGTGAAGCCAATGAGGTGCTGAAGGATCCGGAAAAACGTGCCGCTTATGACCAGCTGGGTGCCAACTGGAAAGGCGGGCAGGATTTCAATGCACCACCTGACTGGGATGCCGGTTTCGAATTTGGCGGTGGTGGTTTTACCGGTGGTGCGCAACAGGGTTATAGCGAAGCTGATGCCAGTGCATACAGTGATTTTTTTGACTCACTTTTTGGCCAGGGTTCTCAGCAGGCTGGCGCCAGGCAAGGTGGTTTTCAGCAGCAGTCCGGTTTTCAGTCAGGCGGCAGTGACCATCATGCCAAGATTTTGATCGATCTGGAAGATGCGATGAATGGAGCCGCGCGTTCGATTAGTCTGCGTGTGCCAGATGTTGATGCAGGCGGACATGTCACCACAAAAGAGCGTGTACTTAAAATAAATATTCCGAAAGGCATTAAACAGGGGCAGCATATTCGCCTTGGCGGTCAGGGCAACCCGGGGATGGGGCAGGG
>JADFWE010000091.1 GCA_015222915.1 Pseudomonadota bacterium
AGCCGCATCTGTTTCAGCTGCATAGGCGAGACCATCTTCATAACTGAACAGGATATCACCATTCTCGACGAACTGCGGATACGCTGTGATATTGCTGCCGGTCGTAATCTTCGTCCATTTACCTGCCGCAATATCAAAAAGCTCCAGGTTCCAGCCGCCATCGCGCCGCCACATGCTGGCGACGATCTTTCTGCCATCCGGCGATACATCGATCTGGCCGATGATCTCACCATCTTCACCCTGCCACAGGTCTTTTATCAATTCGGCTTTTTCATCCAGCAGGTGCAGAGATATCTTACCGTAGTCATGATGCACTGCCGCGATCTGCCCGCCATCGGGAAACCAGCTGACGTGGATATAACGGCCGCACTCGGTAAGCCGGTCCAGCGAGTCCTGCTCCGGGCGATAGAGATAGATATCTCTATATACCGTATAGTTATTACAGTACTCGCTCTGTGTCAGCAGTATGCCGGACCGTGCATGCAGGTCCATATCCGAACCGCCATTCAGCGTCAGCAGCGCTTCACTCTCACCGGCAGCATTGATGTGCATCAGGCTGGCGCGCTCATCACCGCTGTTGCGTACATAGTAGACTTCCTCACCTTCATCGGTCTGAATCGCACGCACCGCATCGGTCCGGTAGGCATCTTCAGAGATCTGCGTCGACGCACTCAGACCCCTGGCTTCTATCGCTGCTATCTGCGGCTCAAAACGCCGTTTCAGCCACGCCTCATAATCTTTCCATAATGGCGTCAGATTTTTACCGAACACCTTATTGGCATTGGTATTGATGAAGAACGGGAGCAGGTTGTTGCTGTACTCATCGACCCACTGCTGAAGCTTTTCCTCACCATAGTTCTCGGCGATGAACTCCATAAAATAAACGCCATAGAGATAACGTGTAGTGCCCGCAGGCCATGTACTTACCGGCAGGTTTACATGGGTTACCGGTTGTATACCATTGGCGACTTCTTCACGCATCATCGATGCATACAGCGTACTCTGGCCGCGACCGATGCCTCTTTCGGGATAGGTTTCTTTATGTGTCGCCAGCCCTTCGGTCACCCATGACGGCTGGAAGATATTGGGGAACAGGAACAGGAAACGACCGAAGATGCCGCGCAGATACTCCGGCGATCCAGCGCTCTTGTCGAGGTGCACGATGTGCGTGTATTCGTGAAAGATCAGGGTGCTCAGCCAGTTATCAAAATCTTCCAGGGTATTGATACTGCTCGGCGGTGCTACGAATAAAACCGTGCGATTAAAAAATATCGGGGTAGCATAACCATTTGGCCCATCGGTCTCGTCACTGAGTATGACGTGGGTCTTTTCTCTGGGCGTCCATTCCAGCTCTTCTGTCAGACGCTTATGTGCCGCTTCGGTGATCGCCATGGCATGTTCGGCATAGGCCTTATGGCCTTCGGCGTAATGCACAAAAAGGTTTTCGCTCTCGATGGTTTTCCAGTGCAGGCCAGGGTCGATGGCGAACACCTGTTGTGAGAAAAAACCTAGACTGAATAGTACAGTCGTCAGCAATACCCGCATTACTTTTTAAGCCCGTAGCCAATAAACAGGATACCGCCTATACCGAATCCCCAGGACAATATCGGCGCACCAAGAACGGTAGGGATGCTGGCAGCAAAGGCATAGATGATCGAAGCCCCGATGAACATGGCAGCACCGCTGACCACGACCAGGCTCTTTCGCTGATTGTCCGCCAGCTGTTTCTGTATCTTTTCCAGCTGATCCATCTGCTGCTTCTGATACTCTCCATCGGCATGTGCTTTCAGGCTCTTATAGATAAGCCCCGGCATCTCCGGCATCTTTTCGATGAGGTATGGCAGATCATCTTTCAGGTTTCGCATCAGCGCGCGAACACCCACCTGCTCTTCCATCCATCTTTCCAGAAACGGTTTTGCTGTCTTCCAGAGATCGAGGTCCGGATATAACTGGCGGCCCAGGCCTTCGATATTCAATAGCGTCTTCTGCAGCAGTACCAGCTGCGGCTGCACTTCCATATTAAAACGGCGCGCGGTCTGAAACAGGCGCAACAGCAGTTGCCCGAAAGAGATCTCTTTCAGCGGTTTTTCAAAGATAGGCTCACACACGCTACGGATGGCCGATTCGAATTCATCGACCCGGGTATGCGATGGTACCCAGCCGGACTCGACGTGCAGTTTTGCAACCTTGTAATAATCACGCTGGAAGAAAGCCAGGAAGTTTTCCGCCAGATATCGTTTATCGGTCTGGCTAAGGGTGCCCATGATGCCGAAATCGACGGCGACATATTTTGGTCGCTTCGGGTTTTCGGTGTCGACGAAGATATTTCCCGGGTGCATGTCAGCATGAAAGAAATTATGTGAGAAGACCTGGGTAAAAAATATCTCGACACCTAACGCGGCCAGACGCTCCATATCAGTGCCCTGCTCTCGCAGTGCTTCGATATCTCTTATCGGCGTACCATAGATCCGCTCCATGACCAGTACGTTCTTTCGCACGAAGTCCCAGTGTATCTCCGGCACATACAGATCGTTCGAGCCCTCGAAGTTCCGCCGCAGCTGGCTGGCATTGGCAGCTTCACGCAACAGGTCTAACTCGTCCAGGATGGTCTTTTCATATTCCTCGACGACCTCGACCGGACGCAGGCGCCGCAGCTGTGATGAATATTTTGCCGCCAGTTCGGCGATGATATATAACAGTGAGATATCACGTTTGATCACCGGCATAACATCCGGGCGTAACACCTTCACCACCACATCTTCGCCGGTTTTTAACGTTGCGGCATGCACCTGTGCGATCGACGCCGAGGCCAGCGGCTCTTCTTCAAACGTTTCGAATAGATCACCGACGGTTTTACCGTAGGCTTTTTCGATTATCTTTGTCGACTGAGTGCCGGGGAACGGTGGCACATTATCCTGCAGCCGCTGCAGCTCATCGGCAATATCATCCGCCAGCAGATCCCGACGGGTCGATAACATCTGACCGAACTTGATAAAGATAGGGCCAAGGTCTTCCAGTGCTTCACGCATGCGCACCGCACGCGGCTTGCGCGCACGGCGCCACCAGTTCCAGGGGAATATATAGATGATGAAACGGAACGGCCGAAACAGATGCGTGGTGAAGACGATGTCATCCAGACCGTGACGCATCAACACCCAGTTGATACGTAATAAGCGGAAGAACTGACCCGGCGTTAATATTGGCATGATGATATCGACATATAGTTATTGATCGTTATTTTCTGCTGTTACTTTCTGCGATGCTGCAGCCCAGGTTTTTTATCCTGGCCTGTAACCTGTCGACGTCATCTCGCAGCGTATCCACTGCCTCATTAAACATCTCAAGCTCCGTATCCGTCACCAGGTCACGGCTCTCTTCCTGCAGATATTCACTGGCACTCAAAGACACCGATCTCACCGTATCCCGGCTCCACCGCCCGATCTTTTTTCCGGACTGCTGCAGCTGATAAGCGAGGCCATCACCGACCAGCCTGGCCAACGGTTCGGCCCAGTCGACATCCATCTGCGAGAAAATATTTTTGAACTGATGGCCGAGACGGGTATCGCCACTGATCTCGACCTCGCCTTTCAGAAGCATGGCCGACACATTGGAGAGTAGCCCCATCTTGAACAGCGAAACCGAACTGCCTCTCAAGGTGGTGTCGGGCTCTTCATCACAGGCCAACAGGATCTGCAGGCCGCTGGCATCAGGCAATATAAACAGATCTTTTTTTATATCTGTCACTTCCAGCTTGATCACTTTGCCGCTATACGCTGCCAGCTTCTCCAGCACTTCCGGATCCATAGCCAGGTAACGATTAACGACAGTTTCGATGAGTAGCATGGCGGGAGCTTATGTTCAATTTAGCGTCTGTATTAATATCTGCAGTGCCGTCTGTATCGGGCCTGCTACAGCTTGAAACCTTTATGCAGAGCGACGATGCCACCTGTCATATTATGATAGCTACAGCGTTCGAAGCCGGCCTCTACCATCATCTTCTTCAGTGTTTCCTGATCCGGGTGCATACGGATAGATTCGGCGAGATAGCGATAGCTGTCTTCATCATTCGCGATCAGCTTACCCATCTTCGGCAGTATATTAAATGAGTAAAAATCGTAGATCTTATCGAGACCCGGCACTACCGGTTTCGAAAACTCGAGGATCAATAAACGACCGCCCGGCTTCAGAACCCTATACATCGATTTTAATGCAGCCAGCTGGTGCGTTACGTTACGCAGACCAAACGCGATGGTCACACAGTTGAAGCTGTTATCGTCGAACGGCAGGTCTTCGGCATTGGCCTCGACAAATTCTATATTACCGGCATAGCCTTTATCCAGCAGACGCTTGCGGCCTTCTTCCAGCATCGCCGCATTGATATCGGAGATGATAATCTTACCGGAGGGGCCGACCTGTTGTGACATCTGCATGGTCAGGTCACCGGTACCACCCGCCACATCCAGCGCCGTATCGCCGGGCTTCAGACCGGTGTGCTGCATCGCGATCTTTTTCCAGATACGGTGCACACCGAAGGACATGACATCGTTCATGATGTCATATTTACTGGCGACCGAATCAAACACACCGGCGACCAGGCCTTCCTTCGTACTTTCATCTACCGTCTTATAACCAAAGTGTGTTTCTTTTTTTGTCATATCTTATTTCTCTTTCCACAGAGGGATGCAGCTTCACACAGATAAAATTTTTTACTTTCTATTAAAAACATAGGAGCTGATTACTCATGCCTCTACGAAAGCCGCCCTTACCTTTATCCGTGCTCATCTCCGGAAAAAAGTTATCAATCTATCTTTCTACGCTCGTGACCGGCGGCTTTTAAGCGATCCAGATAATCCTGCCACTTCTCTTCGTAGTTCGAACCTAACTCATACAGATAATCCCAGGTGTATATACCAGTATCATGTTTGTCATCGAAGGCAAACTTCAGTGCATAGTTACCCTGCGGCTCGATAGCATCAATTGTAACTTCTTCCTTGTTTAACTGCAGGATTTCCTGCCCCGGACCGTGACCGGTCACTTCTGCCGAAGGCGAATACACACGCAGATATTCACACGGCAGCTGATGCACAGCACCGTCTTCGTACTCGACTTCTAACACGCGGCTTTTCTGATGCAGGTTTATATTTACTGGTTTTGCCATAGTTTTTCTCTTGATAAAGTATTTTGTTGATTGCTTGCGGCGCAGCCTCTGTGGAGCTCTTAGCACGACCGCCTATAATATATAACGGCTCAAATCTTCGTCTCCGATCAGATCGGCCAGACGCTCGTTAACATACGCCGCATCGATGACCACAGAATCACCCGCCTTGTCAGGTGCCGTATATGAGATCTCTTCCAGCAGTCGCTCCATGATGGTATGCAGGCGGCGTGCGCCGATGTTCTCGGCACTCTCATTGACATCAAACGCTGATTGCGCGATCTGCTTTACACCGTCATCACTGAAATCGATGCTCAGACCCTCTGTCGCCATCAATGCTCTGTACTGCACGGTCAGCGCTGCATCCGGTTCGGTCAATATGCGCTCGAAATCCTCGGCATTTAACGCTGACAGTTCGACGCGGATCGGCAGACGGCCCTGCAGCTCCGGAATAAGGTCACTGGGCTTGGTCAGATGGAATGCGCCGGAAGCGATGAACAGGATGTGATCGGTTTTCACCATGCCGTATTTGGTCGAAACCGTACAACCTTCGACCAGCGGCAGCAGATCACGCTGCACGCCTTCACGTGAGACGTCGGCACCGCCGCCGCTCTCGGCGCGTTTGGCCACCTTGTCTATCTCGTCGATAAAGACGATGCCATTCTGTTCTGCATTTTCGACGGCGCGGGTTTTTATCTCCTCGTCTTTCACCAGTTTACCGGCTTCCTCTTCAAGGATGACCTTACGCGCTTTCGCGATGTTCATCTTGCTGGTCTTTTTCTTGTCACTGCCCATGTTGGCAAACATGCCCTGCAGCTGAGAGGTCATCTCTTCCATTCCAGGCGGCGCCATGATCTCTACGCCGACCGGAGAGGCCGACACTTCCAGCTCGATCTCTTTGTCATCCAGCTCACCATTTTTCAGTTTTTCACGAAATTTCTGCCGGGTGTTGCTCTCCCGGTCTTCTTCCGGTTCACCGAACTCGTTTCTTGCCGGCGGCAGCAGAACATCAAGAATGCGCTCTTCTGCTGCCCGCTCTGCCAGATGGCGGACTTTTGCCATCTCCTGCTCGCGCGTGCTCTTTACCGACATGTCGACAAGATCGCGGATGATAGAGTCAACTTCGCGGCCAACATAACCCACTTCGGTGAACTTGGTCGCTTCGACCTTAACGAACGGCGCGTTGGCCAGATGCGCCAGACGGCGCGCGATCTCGGTTTTACCGACGCCGGTCGGGCCGATCATCAATATATTTTTTGGCGTGATCTCATTTCGCAGCTCTTCATCGACCTGCATGCGGCGCCAGCGGTTGCGCAGGGCAATCGCTACCGCACGTTTGGCATCATCCTGGCCAACGATATGCTTGTTTAATTCCTGAACAATTTCACGGGGAGTCATCTCAGACATAAAAACCTAAACCTTCTTCAAAATTCTTTATTATGCTGCCAATTTACCAGATGCTGCAGCTAAAATCGTTATCTCGCAAACATCCCTTCGACGGAAAAGATGCTTGGCACAGAAACACTCTATATTTCTTCGATCGTGCGGTTATGGTTCGTGTAGATACAGATATCACCGGCGATCTCCAGACTTTTTTCGACGATCTCTTTTGCTGACAGTTCCGTACTGTCAAAAAGCGCCCTGGCAGCAGACTGCGCATAAGGCCCTCCCGAACCGATAGCGATCAGATCATCATAGGCTTCGATAACATCGCCAGTTCCGGAAACCAGCAGCGAAGCCTCTTTATCAGCGACGATCAGCATCGCTTCCAGCTTGCGCAGAACCCGGTCGGTGCGCCAGTCTTTCGCCAGTTCAACCGCTGTCCGTCTCAACTGCCCGTTATGCCGCTCCAGCATGCCTTCGAAACGCTCTAACAAGGTGAAGGCATCAGCCGTTGCTCCGGCAAAACCAACGATGACCTTGTCACCGTATATCTTGCGCACCTTGGTGGCATTACCCTTCATAACAGTATTGCCCAGGGTTACCTGTCCATCGCCACCGACGACAACTTTTCCTGCCCGGCGAACGGTGACGATGGTTGTGCCGTGAAATGTTTCCACTTATCAAACTCCAGTATCTGTCTCAATATACGTCGATTTACTGCCAGCCGAAACTGACTGGTATCTCAAGGCACTGAATTTTACACTATGCAAGGGTTTACTCATACCATGGTCGAGTTGAGGTTACTCGACCAATGCTGGCGCGATTTCATCGCTACCGGTTACTACCAGCTGTGCATAAGAACCCGTATATAAGACATACTTTTCTTCCAGGCAGGAAAAACCCCGCATTATTAAAACCTTGCTACCCCTACGACAGTCATGTAAACGAACCTGACACTGTATTATAATGGTGTAAATATTCCAGAGAAAAACCAGATGACTACCAAACACCCGTTTAGAAAATGGCGATTTCTGCCAGCACTCGCCCTCATTGCTATATCAAACACCATGCATGCGGCCGACTGCCCTTCCGATATTAAAGCGGTGACCAGTAAAGATCCGACTATATCCGTCGAGGTACTGACTATTCTCATCAAGCCTCTCACGAAGTGCGAACTCGAAGCCGAAGCACATGCCTGGCTCATGCTGCTCAAGGACAAAGTTTCTGAGATCAGTAATGCCGAAGTAGCCGCGATCTACAAAGAAGAGGAGATCGATACCGCAGAGGAAGTTGAAGATGCCCTCGAAGAGGTAAAAGAAACAAGCGGTAAAGCCGATCTCGAAGAGAAGAAAGCAACGGCGGAAGAGGCCAAAAAAGCCTTAGACCAAGCAAAAGCGGCTGAGAAGAAGATCGCTCAGGATAAAACCTTGCAGAAAGCCGTCGAGGCCGCAAAGAGTATCGCGAAAGAAGAAGGCGATGCTATCAACGTATCGGGTAAATCTACCGATGCAATGGCTGAGCTGAAAACAGCGCTAATCAAACACATCACAGCCCTGACCGCTGAACGAACGGTGCTTATCGACCAGCTTAGCGCCGTATTAACTGAACTGGCAGCCAAAGGCGGCGAGACCGTGGAATATGATACCTATATCACGGCGGTCTCCGGCATCAAAGTTGACGTTACCGACGCCAGTGCGACCTGGACCGTGGTTACCGGCTGGCTGATGTCTGCAGAAGGCGGGCTGCGCTGGGCGCTGAACCTGATCAAATTTATCGTAATCGTCATCGTGTTCTACCTGCTATCTATCGTCGCCGGCAAAGCCGCGAGAAAGGCCTTTTCGAGATCGAAACATTTCTCGACGCTGTTGCGCGAGTTCCTGGTCATGAGTTCACGCCGGCTGGTCCTGCTGGTCGGGCTGTTTGTCGGCCTGTCGGCACTCGAGATCAATATCGGGCCGGTACTCGCCATCATCGGTGCCGCCGGTTTTGTTATCGCTTTTGCATTACAGAACTCGCTGAGCAATTTTGCCAGCGGCATTCTCATGCTTATCTACCGTCCTTTCGACCTGGGCGATATGATCAACGTTGCCGGCACCCAGGGCGAGGTTGACTCCATGAACCTGCTATCCACACAGCTGCGGACACCGGACAACCAGCTAGTCATCGTGCCGAATAATTCCGTATGGGGCGATGTCATCGTCAATATCACCGGTATCACCCGACGCCGCATCGACCTGGTATTCGGTATCGGTTACAACGACGACATCGATAAGGCGCAGAAGATCATGCAGGATATCGTCGATGATCATGAGCTCATCCTGAAAGATCCGGAACCTGTGGTTCGGCTGCATGAGCTGGCCGACTCTTCCGTAAACTTTGTCTGCCGCCCCTGGGTGAAACCGGAAGATTACTGGGACGTATACTGGTATGTTACGCGTGAAGTCAAACGCCGTTTCGATGCTGAAAATATCTCCATCCCGTTCCCGCAACAGGATGTACATATCTACCGGGAAGCTCTGACCAGCGATACTGAAAAATGAATTTTATGCGATCACAACACAGGGACAGCGCCATGAATATCACACACAGAGCCGTTTATTTCAGTCGCCTGCTGATCCTGTCTTTGCTCTCCACACTGGCCGGCCACAGCTTTGCCGGACAGTCTGCCTTCACAAAAGAAGACTTTTCACATTGGTTAGATGATGCCTATATAGCACAGGCGACTTAT
>JADFWE010000092.1 GCA_015222915.1 Pseudomonadota bacterium
GCAAAGATGATAGCGGCCGCATTTTTCTTTAACGCCATGCGCACGACCTCGCGCGGATAGACGCTGGCACCATCGATGGTGCCGTAGAACATCTTCTCGAAAGCGATAACGCGGTTGCGGTTATCCAGAAACAGGCAGGCAAAAACCTCATGCGGGTAGCTTGCCAGCTGGGCACTCAAAAACTGACGCGTCTGTGCCGGACTGCATAAGGCGTCACCGCGAGAAAGCTGCTCGAACAGATGCCTTTTTGACATCTCAAGCACCGCCTGCAACTGCGCATATTTGGCCATACCCAGACCATGATGCCGGCAGAAGTCTTTTTCAGATGCCTGCAGCAGCGGTTTCAGGCCGCCGAAACCATCCAGCAGCAGCCGTGCCAGATCGACTGCCGTCACCCCCCGGGTGCCGGTTCTGAGAAATATTGCCAGCAATTCGGCATCAGACAGTGCTTCTGCACCTCTTGCTAGCAGCTTTTCGCGCGGCCGCTCCGCGACCGGCCATTGTGATATCGCCATAGTGCTTCCCTGTTATATTAAATTCCCTGAACGTAGATATTAGTCTCGCCCCCGAAAGAGTGCAACCTTGATAGAGTGCACCCTGATAAAGCGCAGTCAGCAGGGACGCGACCCGGTTCCTGCTGAGAAAGGATCAGCCACATAAATAACATGGCTAAGCCACTGATTCTGCTAAAATAGCGCTATGAGTGCGTCACACTACGACAATTCCAGCCAGATCAGCGCTAAGCTGATCGGCAAAAACATCATGCTCGGCATTACCGGCGGTATCGCGGCCTATAAAAGCGCCGATCTGACCCGCCGCTTGCAGGAAGCCGGTGCGGATGTGCGTATAGTGATGACAGCCGCCGCCACCGAATTTGTCACCCCGCTCACTTTTCATGCCCTGTCGGGACATCCGGTGTTCATCGATAATGATGATCACGACGAAACCGCTGCCATGCAGCATATCGAACTGGCGCGCTGGGCGGATGCCATCATCGTCGCACCAGCGAGTGCCAACACCATCGCCAAACTGGCACACGCACGGGCGGATAATTTACTCACCACCACCTGCCTCGCCTCTGAGGCCATCAAGTGTTTTGCACCGGCGATGAACAAAGTGATGTGGCAGGATCCGGGTACGCAGAGCAACTGCCGCACGCTGACAGATAAAGGCTGGTTACAGCTTGGCCCGGCCAGCGGTCTGCAGGCATGCGGCGAAACCGGCGCCGGCCGTATGCTGGAAGTCTGTGACATTCAAAAAGCACTCGAACAATGCTTTGAAAGCGGCGAACTACAGGGATTGAACCTGGTGATAACCGCCGGCCCAACCTATGAAGCGATCGACCCAGTCCGGTTTATCGGCAACCGCAGTTCAGGCCGTATGGGTTACGCCATCGCACAGGCCGCGCAGGAAGCCGGTGCTAACATCACCTTGATCAGCGGCCCGAGTCAGCTGACGCCACCGGCATCGCTCCGCTTTATCAGCATCGAGTCGGCGGCCGAGATGAAACAGGCAGTTTTTGATCATCTGTCAGATTGCAATATCTACATCTCAGCAGCGGCCGTCGCCGACTACCGCGTTGCGCAGGTCGCCGAACAGAAGATTAAAAAATCGGCTGACAGCCTGACCCTTTCGCTGGTCAAAAATGAAGACATCCTCTCTCAGGTTGCCGCGCTCACTGAAAAAGACCCGCAACGTCCCTACGTGGTCGGTTTTGCTGCCGAGACCGAAGACATTATCGAAAATGCCAGAGAGAAGCTGCAACGAAAAAATCTTGATATGATCGTGGCAAATGATGTCAGTGCTGATAAAAACCCGGCCGCCGGGACGCCGGCCATCGGTTTTGACAGCGAGTACAATACACTGCATGTTTTGACAGCAGGCGAAAACAGTGGCAAAAATAGTAACGGAAAACTTTTTGCGACGGCACGTAAGACTCAGCTTGCCAGACAGCTGATAAGTTTTATCGCTGAACAATATAAACAAAGACGACTAAATGAAAAAAATACAGCTTAAGATTCTTGATCCCCGCATCGGACAATCTATCCCCTTACCACAACACGCCACCGAAGGTTCTGCAGGCATGGACCTGCGTGCAGCACTGGACGAGACCACCGAACTAAAACCCGGAGACACCCTGTTGATCCCCACCGGCGTCTCGATCTATGTCGAAGACCCCGGTCTTGCTGCCATCATCCTGCCACGTTCAGGACTCGGCCATAAACACGGCATCGTGCTCGGTAACCTGGTCGGTCTGATCGATTCCGACTATCAGGGGCAACTGTTTGTCTCCTGCTGGAATCGCGGTCACAAAAGTTTCACCATCGAGGTCGGTGACCGCATCGCACAGCTGGTCATCGTTCCCGTGGTTCAGGCTGAATTCGAAGTGGTCGACGATTTTGTCGCCACCGGTCGCGGCGCTGGCGGCTTTGGTCATTCGGGAAAAGATTAATCCATATACGATTTATGCAGGCGCTTTTTTTATACTGGTATTTATATACCAGGGAACCTCTGATTAAGTCTGAGTCGAGTAGATTGCTGCTTAAACTATTCTGATTCAAGGCGTGGAGCGCACGCCATAAATAGTAAGTTATGAGTAGAGCTATCGCGAAGTTTCACAACACGGAAGCAGGATAGTTTGAGTGGTAAGATACCGACTCATGACTTAATCATAGGCTCACCCTGTCCAATGTGTAAGGCTCC
This sequence comes from Pseudomonadota bacterium, assembly GCA_015222915.1. Taxonomy (GTDB): domain Bacteria; phylum Pseudomonadota; class Gammaproteobacteria; order SZUA-229; family SZUA-229. The sequence continues at coordinate 2,704 of JADFWE010000092.1, forward strand.
ACCTTTATAAACAATTTTATAGTAGAACTACCATGACAATTACTGAAGATATTTTCCGCGCTTACGATATACGTGGCGTCGTCGAAACCGCCCTGACACCTGACGCAGTACAGCAGATCGGCCAGGCTTTTGCCACCGAAGCTTTATCACAGGGTCAGAAGACCGTCGTCATCGGTCGTGACGGCCGGCTCTCCAGCCCTGAACTGGCACAACGACTGAGCCAGGGCCTGCGTGCTGGCGGCTGCGATGTCATCGATATCGGCATGGTACCGACGCCGGTACTGTATTACGCAACGCATAAATTAAAAACCGGCACCGGCATCATGGTCACCGGCAGTCATAATCCGCCACAATACAATGGACTGAAGATGCTGATCGCCGGCAATACTTTATATGGCGACGGCATCAAAGCGCTGTATCACATGATCGCCGAAGATCGTTTGAACGGCGGTGAAGGCACACACACCGAACAGGAGGTCGTCAGCGATTACCTGGACACCATCGTCAACGATATCAAGCTCGAACGGCCATTAAACATCGCAGTCGATTGCGGCAACGGGGTGGCCGGCGTACTGGCTACCGAACTGTTCACCCGTCTGGGCTGCAAGGTCACCGAGCTGTTCTGTGACGTCGATGGCAATTTCCCAAACCACCATCCTGACCCGTCGAAACCGGAAAACCTGATCGACCTGCAGGATGCGATAAAAGAAAATGCACTGGATATCGGTCTGGCATTTGACGGCGATGGCGACCGCGTTGGTATCCTCGATGACAAACAGAACATCTTATGGGCCGATCGGCAGATGATGCTGTATTCGGCTGACGTTTTAAAACGCAAACCGGGTGCACTGATCATCTACGATATCAAATCGACGTCCAACCTCGGCAGTTATATCGAAAACCTGGGCGGCAAACCGCTGATGTGGAAGACGGGTCATTCATTCATCAAAGCCAAGATGAAAGAGAGCGGCGCAGAACTTGCCGGCGAGATGAGCGGCCATGTCTTCTTTAAAGAACGCTGGTTCGGTTTTGATGATGGCTTATACAGTGCGGCACGCATGCTGGAGATCGTCAGCCAGCAGGACAAGACCAGCTCTGCCCTTTTTGACACCCTGCCTGACAGCGTCAACACGCCAGAACTGCAGATCGATTTTGCCGAGGGCGAACACTATAAATTTATGGACAAGTTTACCGAGCAGGCCGATTTCGGTGATGCTGATACTTTCACCATCGACGGCATCCGGGTGAACTACGATGACGGCTGGGGTTTGATCCGTCCTTCGAATACCACGCCCTGCCTGGTGCTGCGTTTTGAAGCGAACGATGAACAGACCCTGAAAACCATTCAGCAGACGTTCCGCGAGCAGATACTTGCCGTCGATAGCACTCTGAAGCTGCCCTTTTAAATCACACCAATATATTCAGGAGCCATTCGTGGACAAAAAATCTGCCATCAATATCGCCAGCGTTCTCTCTGAAGCCTTGCCCTATCTGCAACGCCTGAACAACAAGACCATCGTCATCAAGTTCGGTGGCAATGCGATGATCGATGACAATCTGAAGAACAGCTTTGCCCGTGATATCGTGCTATTAAAGCAGGTCGGCGTAAACCCTGTCGTGGTACACGGTGGTGGCCCGCAGATCGGCAAACTACTGGAGAAGATCGGCAAGAAATCAACATTCATCGATGGCATGCGAGTCACCGACAGCGAGACCATGGATGTGGTCGAGATGGTGCTGGGCGGCCTGGTCAACAAGAGCATCGTTAACCTGATCAACCACAACGGCGGCCAGGCAGTCGGTCTGACCGGCAAGGACGGCTCGATGATCCGCGCGCGCAAGATGGAGATGACCAGGGAATCTCCCGAGCTGCAGGCACCTGAAATTATCGACCTTGGCCACGTCGGCGAAGTGACCACCATCGACCCGTCTATCGTCAATACTCTGGACGCCGGCAACTTTATACCGGTGATCGCACCGATAGGTGTCGGCACTGACTCCGCCTCCTACAATATAAATGCTGACCTGGTCGCAGGCAAGATGGCGACGGTATTGGGCGCAGAAAAATTATTACTACTCACTAACACTGTCGGCATCCTGGATAAGCAGGACAATATCCTGACCGGCTTGAACGGTAAGAAGGTGGATGAATTGATCGCAGACGGCACCATCGCCGGCGGCATGCTGCCAAAAGTAAGATGCGCCCTGGATGCGGTTCATTCCGGCGTTAAAACCTCACACATCATCGACGGCCGTGTCGAGCACGCGGTATTGCTGGAATTACTGACTGACGAAGGGGTTGGTACGCTGATTAAATCCTGAACACTGACGGGTGTTCGGCACTGTTCGTGAGGGGCAAGAGCCGATTTGACGATACCAGCTATCACCATATAACTAATTTCTGATTTCGGCTAGAAGCGGACATCAAGAAAAGACCATATTTTTCGCGCAAAGCCGCAGAGACGCAAAGATAAAAACATTGTTTTAATGTGTCATTGCGAGGAACGAAGCAATCTCTCATAGATAGCACAGTCGCCTGATAGAGATTGC
>JADFWE010000093.1 GCA_015222915.1 Pseudomonadota bacterium
ATAGAATGTTTGATCATAAACACCCTGAGATCATACCAGGGATTACCCGGCTTATCTTGCGCCGACATAGCCGAAGAGCTCAAAGTTCAATACGCGGCAGAAAATCAGTGCACATTTAAAAAAGATATCTTCAAAACAATTTCCAATGGTGATTGGGAGATTAAATAGCCTGAAACAAACAAGTTTTATGTTCTGAAGTGAAAGCGATATCACACGAGGCATACGCCCCGTCAGACCAGCCATTTTCTAAGCACATCCGCCAGCACTTCTCTCTGGATAGGTTTGCCGATGTAATCATCCATACCGACATCAAGACAGCGCTCACGGTCACCCGACATCACATTCGCTGTCATCGCCACGACCGGCAGTGACTGCTGATTGATCGATCTGATATCGGCTTTACGGATCTCGCGGGTGGCATCGAAGCCATCCATCTCCGGCATCTGGCAATCCATCAGCACCAGATCGTAAGCTTCATCATCCAGACGCTGTAGCGCTTCAACACCATTGTTGACAAGATCTGCTTTCAGCCCGAGTTTTTCCAGCATCTTCTGCGCCACCATCTGGTTGATCGGATTATCTTCTACCAGTAGGATTCTGGCTTCAGCAGGCAAATCCTTCTCTTCCGTTTTCGCCTCACTGACATTCTCGCCGACCTGTTCCGCACGTTCGAACTTGGCAGTAAACCAGAAAGTTGAACCATCACCCTCGACACTATCGACACCCAGCGCACCATCCATCAACTCGATGAGCTGGCTGACGATGGCGAGACCGAGACCGGTGCCGCCATATTTTCTCGTGGTCGAACCATCTGCCTGAGTGAAAGCATTAAACAGGGTTTTCTGTGCCTGCGATGATATGCCGATACCGGTATCGGATACACTTATCTTCAACTCGATGAGGTCTCCCGATACGCGCACGACATCGACAATGATCGTCACCTTACCCTGCTCGGTAAACTTCAATGCATTAGACACCAGGTTAACGATGACCTGGCGCATACGCGTCGGGTCGCCCATCAGGAAATCAGGCAGGGTCTCGTCTATCTTCTGCAACAGAGATACGCTCTGCTGCTCCGCCTTCAATGAATGCAGGGTAACGATATCACTGATCAACTGTTTCAGACTGAACGGGATGTTTTCAAAACTTAATTTACCGGCTTCGATCTTGGAGAGATCAAGGATATCGTTCAGGATAGCCAGCAGCGCATCAGCAGATTTACTCGCAGTATCGACCAGGCCTTTCTGCTCGGCATCCAGCTCGGTGTCTTCCAGAAGCTGCAGCGTACCCATGACACCATTCATCGGCGTACGTATCTCGTGGCTCATATTAGCCAGAAATTCACCTTTGGCCTGACTCATCTTTTCCGCTTTTTCTTTCGCCAACTTCAGTTCTTCTTCTATCTGTTTGCCATGCTGTATCTCGTCTTTTAAATTTTCGTTCAAAGATTCGAGATTGTTACTGGCACTGGTCAGATCTTCGATCAAGGCTTCATTCTTATACGAAGCCTCGAGTTCGGCGATAGATGATCGATACATGCGGTGCACCGCCATCACCATGACGCCGATGAAAAAACCGGTCATCGCGGCGAGTGCATAATAGACTTCACCGCCGACATAGAACAGACGGATCATCAGCGGCAGCAGTACGCAGCCGACATAACCGTAATATACCCAGGCGACGGATGAATAGGCGACACCCGTTGCCGACACACCGACCAGGATAAAAGCCAGTACGATCTGATGCAGCTCGTTGTACGGGAACATCAATGTCGAGGTGACGCCCCAGCCGGCCCCGGACAAAAATACGGAGACCAGATACCAGCGACGGTAGATGGCTTTATTGATGGTCTGCTTGCGTTCGTCGGAATACAGCTTGAAATAATGTACCGCCGAACGGAACAGGAATAGCAGCAGCATGACACCCAGCCACACGCTCAATACTTCATGCGGCAGATCTTTCCAGATCAGACCGACCCAGATTATCGCCATGGCGATACCGGCGATATTACTGAACCCCGAACCTGTGATCAGGCGGGTAATCTGCGTCTGCAGTACGCGATCATCATGCTGACAGTCACTATCTGTCGCGATCTGAACGTTATCTGCAGTTGCTGCTTCAAGGTTTGGTATCATTTAATTATTCATCCTGTAAACGCCTAGGGCACATCTAAAAATAGACTATCCGGACGACGATTACCACCAATACCGGCTATAAATACCGGCGAGAAACACCGACAGGAAATACTCACTGGCGATATCAGACATGCACGAAACGGTCAGCCTTACCCAGCCATCGCCGTACCAACGGCCTGACCGCCTGCGGATGTTTTTCCAGAATAATCATCGCCGTTTTTCTGACCTCATCAAACCAGTGCTCATCGCGCACGATATCGGCGATGCGCATCTGCATCAACCCGGTCTGCCGGGTTCCAAGCACCTCTCCCGGGCCACGGATTTCCAGATCTTTTTCCGCTACCTTAAAACCGTCGTTGGTCTCCCGCAATATCGCCAGCCTCTGTTTGCCCTGCTCGGACAACGGCGGCTGATACATGAGCACACAGGCACTCTGTTTGGCACCGCGTCCGACCCGGCCGCGTAGCTGATGCAGCTGAGCCAGTCCCAGACGTTCTGCATTCTCGATGACCATCAGCGATGCATTGGGCACGTCGACCCCTACTTCGATCACCGTGGTAGCGACCAGCAGGTCGATCTTTTTATTTTTGAAATCATCGATAACGGCCTGCTTCTCAGCAGCCTTCATCCGGCCATGCACCAGAGCTATCCGCACCCGTGCCAGATCTGCCGTTAACTGCTCTGCTGTCACTTCGGCAGCCTGACATTGCAGAAATTCTGATTCCTCTACCAGCGTACAGACCCAGTAAGCCTGTTCGCCCTGCTCACAGGCTTTTTCGATGCGCTGTATCACTTCCTGACGGCGTGCCGTCGAGACCACGACGGTTTTAACCGGTTTTCTGCCAGCGGGCAGTTCATCTATCACCGAATAATCCAGATCAGCATAGGCGGTCATCGCCAGACTTCGTGGAATGGGGGTCGCGGTCATGATCAATTGGTGTGGTACGCTGCCGCCATCACGGTCACCCTCAGCGTTCACACCTTTCTCACGCAGTGCCAGCCGTTGATGCACACCGAAACGATGCTGCTCATCGACCACCAGCAGGGCCAGATCTTTAAACACCACGGCTTCCTGAAACAGCGCATGTGTACCGATGATCACCAGGCAGTCTCCACCGGCGATCTGCTCAAGTTTATATTCACGGTTTTTACCTTTATCTTTACCGGTCAGCAACAGACAGTTATCTGCGCCCATCCACTGGCAAAAATTATTGTAATGCTGCTCAGCCAGTATCTCGGTCGGTGCCATGATCGCCACCTGTAGGCCATGGCCGACCACCGCCAGTGCAGCCATCGCTGCCACCACGGTTTTTCCTGAGCCGACATCACCCTGCACCAGTCGTAACATCGGCTGTTCGCTATCGATATCCGCTAATATTTCAGCGATGACGCTCTCTTGCGCTGCCGTCAGCTGAAATGGCAGCTGATCGACAAAATCACGATGGACTTTTTTATCGAGGACGATCTTTGCCGCCCGATTTTTTCTTATGATCTGCCGCGCCTGCAACAAACTCAACTGATGTGCCAGCAGCTCCTCGAACAGAAGTCGCTGCTGTGGCTTGCTCTGACATTGATTCAACCGTCTGACATCCGCATCTTTATCGGGACGATGCACACTGAGCAGTGCGCTGACCAAATCAGGAAATTTATACTGCTGCATGACCGATGCCGGTAACCAATCGACCAGGTGCCCCTGGTTAACCTTATCC
>JADFWE010000094.1 GCA_015222915.1 Pseudomonadota bacterium
CACGATGAAATCAGGTATCAGTCATCGGCAGGGCGTTTGTAATGCACCATATAGTTGACATCGACATCCTGAGACTGGCTGAATAAACCGGTAAACGGGTTATAGCTGATGCCCTTCAGGTTGACCAGTTCCAGCCCGGCAGCCCTGGCCCATTCGTCCAGTTCCGATGGTTTGATGAAACGGGCGTAGTCATGTGTGCCGCGCGGCAGCATCTTCATCAGGTATTCTGCACCGACGACGGCAAACAGATAGGATTTTGGGTTGCGGTTGATGGTAGAAAAATACACGGAACCGCCGGGTCTCACCATGCTGAAGCAGGCGCTGATGACCGATGAAGGATCGGGTACATGTTCCAGCAACTCCATGCAGGTGACGACGTCGAAGCTGGCAGGATTTGCCTGCGCGAATTCCTCGGCTGTAATTTGCTGATAATCGATCGCCAGCTCACTTTCCATCGCGTGCAGGCGGGCGACGGATAATGGGGCTTTGCCCATGTCGATGCCGGTTACCGCAGCGCCGCATTTCGCCATGCTCTCACTGAGGATGCCGCCGCCGCAACCGACATCACAGGCATTCTTTCCATCCAGCGGAGAACCGCTGTTGATGAAGCCCAGGCGCAGAGGGTTCATCTCGTGCAGCGGTTTGAACTCGCCTTTTTCGTCCCACCAGCGTGAGGCCAGGTCGTCAAATTTTTTGATTTCAGCCGGGTCGATATTTGGCCTGGGGTTCATGTCTTCAGTGTGGCTCATAAGTGTTCTTTTTCAGCGGTCGTATTATATTATAAATGACTTTAGATATAATCTGTAACATAATGAAATATATTATTTTATTCGGCTATTTCCTGATTGAGCCTGATGCAGTCCTGTTTCAGCTTACTCTCATCGATGTTGTTTAGCACCCTGTCGGTCATCAGTTGTTTGCCCGCTACCCAGACGTCACTTACGTGTTCGCGCGAACAGCTGTAGATCAGGTGCGAGATCGGATCATAGACCGGCAGTGTCTCTATTGTATCGAAATTTACGGCAACGATATCGGCTGATTTGCCGACTTCGAGTGAACCGGTGATCTCATCGATGCCCAGGGCTCTGGCACCATTGATGGTCGCCATCTGCAGCACCTGTTCGGCAGGCAGCACGGTGGCGTCCATGGCGCAGATCTTCGCCAGCAGTGCGGCGGTATGCATCTCGCTGAACATGTCCAGTTTATTGTTGCTGGAACTGCTATCGGTGCCCAGCGACACATTGATGCCGGCGTCTAACAGACGGCTGACCGGGCAGATGCCGCTGGCCAGTTTCATATTGGATTGCGGGCAGTGTGTGACATGGCTGCCGGCGGAGGCCAGCTGTGCTATCTCGTCATCCAGTAGCTGCGTCATGTGCACGGCCTGCAACGAAGGTGTCAGCAGACCCAGATCGTCTAATCTTGCCAGCGGCCGACGGCCGTTATTTTTTTCGGCTTGTGAAACCTCAAATGCGGTCTCGTGGACATGCATGTGGATGGTCAGTTCCAGCTCATCGGACAGCGTGCGGATGCGTTTCAGCGGTTCATCGGAAACAGTATAGGGCGCATGTGGCGCAAATGCGGTGTTGATCAGGTCATGGCCTTTGTAGTGGTCGAAGACGGCCAGACCTTTGTCGATGTATTCTTCGCTGTTGTTCGCCCACACGGTCGGAAAGTCGATGAGGATGAGGCCGACGGTGGCGCGGATGCCGATATCGGCAGCAACCCGGGCGGTTATATCGGGGAAGAAATACATATCATTAAAGCAGGTAGTGCCGCTACGGATCATCTCCGCGATCGCCAGTTCGGTACCGGTGTGAACAAACGCCTCGTTCACGTGTTTGGCCTCAGCCGGCCAGATGTGGTTTTCCAGCCAGTCCATCAACGCGAGGTCATCACCAAGTCCACGGAAAAGGTTCATCGCAGCGTGCGTGTGGCTGTTGATCAATCCGGGGATCAGTGCATGTTCATCATAATGACGGTTGGTACTGGCGGTGTATTTTTCTGCTGCTTGCGCCGAAGGCAGGATATCGACGATCTTGCCTTCATGGACGGCGATGGCATGTTGTTCGAGGTAGCGGTTTTTACTATCTGTTGCTTTACCAGCCGCCGGGGATCTATCAGCAACCGGGATGATCCAGCGTGCATGCAGCAGGGTATCGATATTTTTCATTGCGCGACCATACCTGTTGCATCAGGTGAGTGCAAGTTAAGCTGGTGGTTAAGTGCTCTATAGTGTGTAGTGACGACTGTTATCGACACAAAGGCGACATCCACAAGGATTAAAAAACTTCACCGCCGAGGCGCAGAGACGCCGAGGAAAAGCTTTTAGTTTTC
>JADFWE010000095.1 GCA_015222915.1 Pseudomonadota bacterium
ACATATGAAATATTGTTTTTCTCGGCGTCTCTGCGCCTCGGCGGTGAATAATCTTTTGACTGTCCGCTTCTAGCCGTTAACGGCCATTGATCTATGAGTTTGCCGTTCCCTGTGCAGCTTATAATAATTCACTAAACTGATTCTGACGTAGTGCTTCATAGGTGACGATGGCTACCGTGTTGGACAGGTTCAGGCTGCGGCTGTGTTCCAGCATCGGCAGTCGTAGCACAAGATCTTCATCTAAAGTATTCAGATAGTCCTCGGGCAGACCTCTGGTCTCGGGGCCGAAAAGCAGATAATCGCCTTTCTTGAAACTTGCCTGATGATAGGGCTTTTTTCCTTTGGTCGATAAGGCGTAAATTGCCTGTTCCGGGTTTAAGGTGGCCAGATCCGGGTAGGTTTTGACATCGGCCCATTCATGATAATCAAGACCGGCGCGGCGTAGTTGTTTGTCTTCGAGTTTGAAACCTAGCGGCTCGATCAGGTGCAGGCTGCAGCCGGTGTTGGCACACAGCCGGATAATATTGCCGGTATTAGGCGGAATTTCCGGTTGATACAGCACGATATTGAACATTCCGGCATTTAAACACGCATTCATCCCGACACATTAAAAATTGTCAAAAAAATGACATTTATTGGATATTTAACCGGCTACGGCCTGCACATGGCCGCATTTCTGCTATAAATGGTGGATAGAAAGCATCTAAATGATTCGTGGGGAAATCGATGCCAGATAATGAACAACAAAAAAGTATGCCTGATACAGGTAATTTAGAGGATCAGGAGGTCAGCTTATTGCTGGTAGATGATGATCCGCTGATTCTTGAGGGTCTGGGATTTCTGTTGCGCAGGCAGCATAAGCTGATAACAGCAGATTCACGCCACCAGGCAATGGAAAAAGTACTGCAGGCAGATGCGCTGCCGGGACTGGCGTTGATCGATCTCGGCCTGCCACCCTATCCGCATAAGCCGGATGAAGGTTTTGCATTGATCCGTGAGTTGCTGTCGCTACGCCCGAACATGAAGATCCTGGTACTATCCGGGCAGGATAACGACGTCAATATCCAGCACGCACTGACCATCGGTGCCGTCGATTTTATCGCCAAACCGGCAGAGCCCGATCTGCTGATGGCGCGTCTGAAGCATCATCAGCGGCTGTATGAGGTCGATCAGCGCCGTGATGACGAGAAAACGGTTTCTATCATCGGTGACAGCGTCGCCATGCAGGCGGTCGAAAATCAGATTGCACAGTTTGCTGATTCTCCTTTTCCGGTCTTACTCGAAGGTGATTCCGGTACCGGTAAAGAACTGGTAGCACGGGCCCTGCATGAAAACAGCGTGCGCAGCAGCGAACCATACCTTGCCATCAACTGCGCCGCAATCGCACCGGATCTGCTGGAAGCACAGCTGTTCGGTCACGTCAAAGGCGCCTTTACCGGTGCGGTGCAGGAGCATAACGGCTTTTTTATAGAAGCAGGCAAAGGCACCTTGCTGCTTGATGAGATCGGTGAGTTGCCGATGCAGCTACAGGGTAAATTGTTGCGGGTACTGGAGAGCGGCGAGTTTTACCGTGTTGGTGAGACCAGAGAACAGAAGTCTCAGGCACGGATAATTGCTGCCACCAACAAAAATCTCAGTGAAGAAGTCAAAGCCGGTAATTTCAGGAATGATCTATATCATCGCCTGAGCATCCTGCACATACAGTTACCGGCATTAAGCCTGCGTGGTGATGACGTCTTCCTGCTATTGAATGCCTTTATCGAAAGTTATGCCGGAACCGTGTCACCGTTCGTGCTCGATGATGGCGCCAGAGAGCTATGGCAGCAATATGACTATCCGGGCAATGTTCGTGAGTTAAGAAATATCGTGATCCGCCTCGGTACGAAATATCCAGGCAAGAGCGTCAATAAAGAACAGTTGAGCAAAGAGCTGGAGACCCATCTTTCAGCGCTGTCACTCAGCGACAGCGTCACCACGGTGAGCGACGAGATTATCTCGCAGAAGATCCGTGCAGATGAGTTTGACCTCGATGAGCTGATCAACGAGATCGAGGGCCGATGCATCCGTCTGGCGCTGGAGATGAACGACAATAATGTGAGCAAGGCCGCTAAAGCATTAAAGATTAACCGGACCACACTATACAGCCGGGTGCAGAAACTGGGATCACATTGATGTACCAGGAGCACTTCGGGCTCAACCGGCCGCCATTCAAGATAACGCCGGATACCAGCCTGTTCTTTGAGGGCAATCAGCGAGGTGCTGCGCTCGATGCGCTGGTATATGCCATCAAGAGCGGTGAAGGCATCATCAAAGTGGTCGGTGAGGTCGGTAGCGGCAAAACCATGTTATGCCGGATGCTGGAAGTCCGGCTGGCTGAAGAAGTCGATGTTGTCTACATCGCCAACCCCAGCCTCTCCCCCGATAATATCCTGCATGTTATCGCCCATGAGCTGCAGCTCGATGTGAGCGCCGAGACCAGTAAAGTCGATGTCATGCAGCGGATACAGGCGCATCTGCTGAAAAAACACGCGGAGAATCGTCAGGTAGTGCTGTTTGTCGAAGAGGCGCAGAGCATGCCCATCGAAACGCTGGAAGAGATCAGGCTGCTGAGTAATCTGGAAACTGATGAGAACAAACTGCTGCAGATGGTGCTGTTTGGCCAGCCGGAGCTGGATGAAAAATTATCGTTGCCGCATATCCGGCAGTTAAAAGAGCGTATCACACACAGTTTTCACCTGTCCCCTTTCCCGCCGGAAGATACCCTGCAATACCTGAATTTCAGATTGCGCTCGGTCGGTTATAAAGGGCCGGACATCTTCAACAAGAAGACCGCCGGTGCGGTAAAAAAATATTCTGCAGGCCTTACCCGGCGCCTCAATATCCTGGCGGACAAAGCGATGCTAGCCGCTTTTTCTGAAGGCGGACATACGGTGACGACTGGGCACGTAAAGTCAGCAGCTCAGGACAGCGAATTTAAAAAGACCGGCAGCGGTAAAAAAATATTATGGGCGGCAGCCGCCATCGTGCTGGTTGCAGCAGCGCTGTTTACGGGTATCTATATCGGTAAGCTGGATGGTGGCGATAAGTCACCTGCGGCAATCTCTGCGTCATCCGCTACGACCGGGGTGACCGAGGAACCTGAAATGCCGGTAGAAAAAGAAACTTCAGGCTCAGCTGCCGGAGCAGCGGCAGTTCCTGGAAAACGTATTCGCTCACGTCTCAGTGATACCGAGCGGTGGTTATCAAAAGCGGATGACAATCATTACAGTATCCAATTATTCATGGCGACAGTCAGTGATGCAGAGAAAGTTGAAGCTTTCCTTGGTGATGCGCCTGAAATGCTTGATTTTACAAAGATTTACATCTATGAAACAGTTATAAACGGGCGCAAGTGGTATAGCGTGGTCTATAACGAATTTGCGACACAGAGCAAAGCGATAGAAAGCCTCGATAATCTGCCAGCATCCTTGAAAGCAAGCGGTGCATATTTACGCCGTATTGGCGCGCTTAAAAAAGACATGGCGCGCAATGGATAATGTCGTAATAAACAATGATAATAAAAACTATAGTCAATCGAATTCAGCAGGTATGCCTTGCTTCAGCTATTACCGTTGTGGTGGTGGCCTGTGGTGCGACGAATCCGCCGACGCCCTCTGAAGGGCATATAAAATCCTCCCCGGAAACCGCCGCCGATAAAGCGGCCATTCCTTCGCCGGTGACACAGGTACCGGCCTTACCCCGGCCGGGCAAACGCAAAAAACTGGAAACCTATACCGTCGTCGTCAATCAGGTGCCGGTGCGTGAGCTGCTATTTTCGATGGCACGGGATGCTGATCTGAACCTGGATATCGATAATGATATCTCAGGCAAGATAACCATGAATGCGATCGATCAGACGCTGCCGAAGATCCTGGATCGTATCGAATCACAGAGCGCTATCACCTACTACCTCGAAGCTGGCACACTAAAAGTCAGGGCGGATAAACCCTATCTGCATGTTTACAGTATCGATTACCTGAATATCAGCCGCAGCAGTGGCGGCAAGGTGAGTATTTCGACCGAGATCGGCGCTACCGGAACCAGTTCGCAGAACAGTGGCAGTGGTAGTGGTAGCAGTGGCGGCAGTGGCGGTGGTGATAATAAAGCCAGCTCCAATATCGAGAATAGAAGCGTCAATGAATTCTGGAACACGCTGACAAAAAATATCAGCGGTATCCTGAACAACAATGCAGGAAACGGTTCGAAAGTAGACGACAGCAAGGATATTATCGTCAAC
>JADFWE010000096.1 GCA_015222915.1 Pseudomonadota bacterium
GCAAATGAACGCAAATTAAAAAACACAAATATTTTGCAATAACGGGCAGATTGTAGGTCGGGTTAGCGTAGCGTAACCCGATCTACGACCTTAAATATTAAAAGGCTTTTATTTGCGTTCATTTGCGTTCATCTGTGGACAAAATGCTTCTAATATTTTTTAGAGCTCGATAAGTGTCAGTTTCACCCTGTCGATTCACTATCCCGACGGCGAGTGCGTGGACATGAACAGACTGCCATGAATTTTTACTCTGATCCCAATGCACATCATCGTTGATATTCTTTCTGGACAGTACTTTAGCATTTATCACAACACGGTAGAATCCATATAATTTATATGTTAGTTTCATCCTGTCATTAAACAGGGCTATCAACCAACAAATTCCTGTTCAAGCTAATAATAACAAGTAACCAAAGGGGCTGGATATGAAGATTGTACTAAAGGCAAGCTTTGCATTTGCATGTATCATCGGCCTTGCCACAAGCATGCCGGCATATGCAGCAGAAAAAACAGAGAAAAAACCCAACATCCTCGTTGTCTGGGGTGATGATATCGGTCAGTCGAACATCTCGTATTTCACCAGGGGCATGATGGGTTACAAAACCCCGAATATCGACCGCATCGCTGCTGAAGGCGTGGCTTTCACCGACTACTATGGCGAACAAAGCTGCACCGCCGGCCGTTCATCATTCATCATGGGACAAAGCGTATTTCGCACCGGTCTTTCCAAGGTCGGCCTGCCGGGTGCCGAGCAGGGCATGCGAGAGGAAGAACCGACTATCGCCGGCCTGCTGAAAACACAGGGTTATGCAACCGGTCAGTTCGGCAAAAATCATCTGGGTGATCAGGACAGGCACCTGCCTACCAACCACGGCTTCGATGAATTCTTCGGCAACCTCTACCACCTGAATGCCGAGGAAGAACCAGAAAACGAAGACTACCCGGGCGATATGAAACTGGCCAATGGCAAAACCTTCCGTGAGCAGTTCGGCCCACGCGGTGTCATCCATTCCTGGGCACAGCCCGATGGTACGCAAAAGATCAAGGACACCGGCCCACTGACGAAAAAACGCATGGAAACGGTTGATGATGAAACTTCTGACCGTGCTATCGCGTTTATCAAGGAACAGCAAAAAGCCGGCAAGCCCTGGTTTGTCTGGTGGAACGGTACCCGCATGCACTTCCGCACCCATGTTAAGAAAGAAATGCGCGGAATCTCAGGACAGGATGAATATTCCGACGGCATGGTCGAGCACGATATGCACATCGGCAAGTTTCTCAAGGTACTCGACGAACTGGGTATCGCTGACGACACCATCGTGTTCTATTCAACGGACAATGGCCCGCACATGAACACCTGGCCGGATGCCGCAATGACACCATTTCGTGGTGAAAAGAACACCAACTGGGAAGGCGGCTGGCGCGTACCGGCCTTTGTACGCTGGCCCGGCAAGATCAAACCCGGTACCTGGAATAACGAAATCGTCCACCACATGGACTGGCTGCCTACCTTCGTTGCTGCTGCAGGCGAACCCGAGATCAAGCAAAAACTGAAACAGGGCGACGTGAAAGCCATCGGCCGTAACTATAAAGTACATCTGGATGGCTACAACATCCTGCCGATGCTTACCGGCAAGACAGATAAAAGTCCTCGCAAGGAAATCTTCTATTTCTCTGACGACGGCGATCTGACCGCACTACGCTATGAAGACTGGAAACTGATCTTCATGGAGCAGCGCGTCGAGGCCACCTTCCAGGCATGGATGGAGCCGTTTGTGCCACTGCGCCTACCATTGATTCTCAACCTGCGCCGCGACCCTTATGAGCGCGGCCCGATCACTTCCAACACCTATTATGACTGGCTGCTCGACCGTGCCTACCTGCTGGTACCGGCGCAGTCATATGTCGGTAACTTCCTGGCAACCTTTAAGGAATTTCCACCGAGACAGAAGGCTGCTAGCTTTAGTCTCGATCGAGTGATGGATTCACTGACACCCAGCGGCGGTTAATCAGCTACAGCCTGCCCGAATCATCGGGCAGGCTGCAATAAACACTTCCCAGGCCTGATAATACAAAGTCGATGAAGCCATTTATTCACACTATCTTTATCGCAAGCTTTGTCCTGGTGTTAACTACCAGCGTTCATGCACAGAACAGCGCCCCCCTGCCATCCTGGAACAAAAGCCCGGCGAAACAGGCCATCACCTTGTTCGTCAAAAATGTAACGACCGAAGGTCAACCACATTATGTTCCGCCAGCCGAGCGCATCGCGGTGTTCGATAATGACGGCACGCTATGGTCTGAACAACCGATGTATTTCCAGCTCGCTTTTGCACTCGACCGTGTTAAAACACTTGCATCCGAGCATCCGGAGTGGAAAACAACACAACCGTTCAAGGCGGTACTTGATGGCGACATGGCAACAGTTCTGTCCGGTGGTGAACACGCTTTGATCGATCTTGTGATGGCAACACATGCCGGCAATACCACAGAAGAATTTTCACATATCGTAAAGGACTGGCTGGTCACCGCGAGACACCCCAAAACCAAACGCCTTTATACGGACATGGTCTACCAGCCGATGCTCGAACTGCTGACTTACCTGCGCGCCAATGGCTTTAAAACCTACATCGTTTCCGGCGGTGGAATCGAGTTCATGCGCCCATGGACCGAACAGGTTTACGGTATCCCACCCGAGCAGGTCATCGGCAGCAGTATCAAGACTGAATTCGAGATACGCAATGGCGTTCCTGTACTGGTACGCCTGCCACAGATCAACTTCATCGATGATAAAGCAGGCAAGCCTGTGGGCATCAACCAGCATATCGGCAGACGGCCCATCGCGGCATTCGGAAACTCCGATGGTGACCTGCAAATGCTGCAATGGGTATGCTCAGGCAACAGCAAGCGGTTCTGCCTTTACGTGCATCACACGGATGCTACCCGGGAATGGGCATATGACCGTAATTCCAGCATCGGCCGTCTGGATAAGGGTCTCGACGAAGCAAAAACGGAAGGCTGGTCAGTCGTTGATATGAAGAGTGACTGGAAGAGAATTTACCCTATCATAAACCAGTGAGCTGATTATTTTACTGGTATGGAAAAACAGTCTGAGCCGAATGGCACTTATATTATTGATCATCAGTCAATTCACTATTCACTTTTATTCTGATAACACGTGCCGTAGCAGTGGCAGAAGCTCCACCGTCTGATAATACATGTACGGTATAACCTTCATTCAGCGCACCCGAAGAACCTTCTGCGGCAACCGTACCTGCAGACGCTTCTACACCAGCCTGAAATTCCCATACACCACCTTCCATCCTGTCCAACATTTCCTGAGTCTCCAACACCAGCAATATCTTGTATGAACGCGCCCCCCAACCACCGCCAATATCAAATCGGCTCACGGTAAAATAAATACGCTTGTCTGTTTTATTGTCAACAAAAACACCTTCACCGCCGCCAGCACCAACGACAGGAACTTTGGTTACTTTCATATTGGCAACAGCGTAACCCAGTGAGTCGTCAATTTTTTGTTGGAGAGCAGGATCTTGCTCAATAAGACCTGCGATGGCAGACACTGCCATTTCATCAAGCTGGCTTCTTTTTGTTTCTCTCTCTGATACCGACATGCTTGAACAAGCGGTAAGAACAAATAACATGCAAAACGATAATAAATGTATTTTTTTCATTTCTTTTTTTCCATTGCTTATTCGATCTAGATTATTCGATTCGATAATATAAAGA
>JADFWE010000097.1 GCA_015222915.1 Pseudomonadota bacterium
AAACGATGCCAGCGCGTAGTATATCGTGCATATTAAAGGCCCCGACGAGTTTATTATCCTTATCAACCACCAGCAGACCGTTGATACCGAAGTCGTCCATCTGTTTCACGATGCTGGCGGCGAGATCATTCGCATTTGCTGTGTGGCAGCTCTTTGTCATCACGTCGCTGATGGCGGCTGTATGAACATCGATATTTCTATCCAGTGAGCGGCGCAGGTCACCATCGGTGTACAGGCCCAGTACCTTGTCCTGCTGATCGACGATGGCTGTCATGCCTAGACCTTTTTTGCTCATCTCCAGCAATGCTTCGGAAACCGTCGCGTTCTGTTGAACTTTCGGGATGCGTTCACCGGTATGCATGATATCCGATACGTGCAGCAGTAATCTTCTGCCCAGGCTGCCACCGGGGTGAGAGAGGGCGAAATCTTCAGCGGTAAAACCTCTGGCCTGCAGCAGGGCGACGGCCAGTGCATCACCCATTACCAGGGCAACGGTGGTGCTGGAGGTCGGAGCCAGGTCATGCGGGCAGGCCTCTTTACTGACACTGACATCCAGATTGATATCGGCTTCGCTGGCCAGCGTCGAGTTTTTATCACCGGTCATACTGATCAGCGGTACCGCAAAACGTTTCAGGATCGGGATGATGGTAGTGATCTCTGCCGTATTTCCCGAGTTGGACAAGGCGATCACTACGTCATTTCTGGTGATCATGCCGAGGTCGCCATGACTGGCTTCACCGGGGTGGACAAAAAAGGCCGGGCTGCCGGTGCTGGCAAGTGTCGCCGCGATCTTGCCGCCGATATGGCCGGATTTTCCCATGCCGGTGACCACGATCCGGCCCTGGCAGTTCAGCAGCAGCTTGCAGGCGTCGGCAAAGCTTTCATCGATGCGTTTCCGCAGCGCGGTAATCTCGGTAAGCTCGGTGGCGATCACGTCGCGACCGATGCTCAGGAAGTCTGCCTGTTGAGCCGGCTGCTGCTCGGCTTGCTGCGCTGATTTATCTGCCGGAATCTCTTGTTGTGACATCGATGGTATCCGCTGAAGCAATGCTTATTGATTGATGCTTAAAAATAACAGTATTTGGTAAGCAATGAAAGCGCCTAGCAGGATGCTGCCCTCTATGCGGTTGATCCGGCCCTGGCCGCGAAAACCGTAGGCCATGACGATCAGCATGATGGTGAGTACCAGGGTGACGATGATATCGCGGTTCAGGATGCCGTCTTCCAGCACCGATGGCGCGACCAGTCCGGGAATCGCGAGCACGCCCAGCGTATTGAACAGGTTGGAACCGACGACATTGCCGATAGCGATATCATGTTCGTTCTTCAGTGCACCGGTGATGGCGGTGGCCAGCTCAGGCAGGCTGGTACCGATGGCGATGATGGTGAGGCCGATGATCAGCTCGCTGATGCCGAACTCCATCGCCAGGTTTACCGCGCCCCAGACCAGCACCTTTGAGCTGATGGTCAGCAGCACCAGTCCGGCGACCAGCCAGAACAGCGCGTGCGAGGTACTCATCTTATCTGGCATCTCTTCGATGAATTCGTCTGCTAAGGCATCGTCTGATTGATTGCGGATGCCCTGGCGCAGTATCCACCACATCAGCAGGAATAACATGCAGATCAGAATAAGACCGTCGATCCGGCTCAGCGTCATGTCGCGCATCAATGCGAGTGCCAGCAGGGTGGCAAACAGCAGGATGGGCAGCTCTTTTCTGATGATACGGGAGTGTACGTCCAGTGGTGCGATCAGTGCTGCTATGCCCAGTACCAGTGTAATGTTAGTGATGTTAGAACCCAGGGCGTTACCGATAGCCATTGCCGGGCTGCCATCATAGGAGGCAAATCCGGCGACCATCATCTCTGGCGCAGAGGTACCGAAACCGACGATGGTGAGGCCGATGATCAGCGGCGGCACGTCAAAATTACGTGCGGTCGCCGCCGCGCCGACGATGAACCGCTCGGCACTCCAGATAAGTAAGATAAAACCGGCCAGGATGGCCAGAGAGTCGATTAACATGATTCGCCTGAAAGAGCTGCTCTAAGTATGTCTGCCTGTTTTCAAAGCGACAGTGAAAATCAAAGTGCGAAGGTTACGCAGGAAATGTCACAAGGGCAACTCCGATCAAATAATATTCGCATAAATGATCGGGTATAAATAGAATATGCAGGTCTTTTTTGAATTTTTACATATTAATGCCGTCACACCGTTTAATGGATTCTGGAATTTTAGAGATACTGTATGTCTAGCTTTAACGAACAGGCAGACCGCGAGAAGGTCAGAAACGCGCAGGCCGTCAGTAAATATGCGGGTAATATGCAGGTAGGGGCTTATGGCTGGTTGCATCCATCATGGCAGGTAGCGTTTTACCCCGAAGATCTGCCGCAGGACTGGATGCTGTCCTATTACAGCAATGAGTTAAATACGGTGATGGTGCCGGCGGACTACTGGTATGAAGGAAGCGGCTTTGATTGTGAGAGCTGGCTGAATGATATCCATGATGATTTCTCATTTTATGTAGAGTGTCCCGAACAGTTGCTGGTGAGTGAAGCAAATATAGATACGCTCCTTACAGACGGGTCTGGTTTTTCCGTATTTTTCCGGCAGATGGAATCCTTGCGGCAACATCTTGCCGGTGTGGTGATCACCGGCATACAGTCCGAATACAGCGGCTCGAATCCGGTTGCTCTGGCAAAGCTGCAGGCGATATCCGGGCTGACAGATCTGTTCAGTTACAATGAATTTCAGGGTGCGCCCTGCAGGGCGATCTGGCTAAGAGAGGAAAACGGTAGTAGTAGAGGTGAGATGTCATTTATATCACAGGAAGCATCGTCGGCTACATCCCTGTCCACACCATTGGCCGTGTTCGATGATGACCTGAGATATCTGCGTGAGACCAGGCCGCGCATCGAGCGATTTGCCAGTCAACTGGCAGGCGGCTGCAATGCTGTGGGCTGTGTTTCCCCTCCGACTATCATCGTGAAACATGAAGCGCTAAAGGCATCTGACCTGATCAAGTTCAGGTCGCTTATCGAGATCATGGGTCTGTGATATTCATTAACCGGTATGTACTAAGGCGAACACTGATTAGGCGACATTCAGGGGTTCAAGAATAGTTCAGAATAAGGCGCGCCTTGCAGGCAATGGTTATT
>JADFWE010000098.1 GCA_015222915.1 Pseudomonadota bacterium
CAAACAAACGATTTTAACAATATGTCGGTCTGGTATATCGTTCACCCATGCCGGCACAAAGCCCGGCTCTACACGCCAGATAATGGCGAGCACTATCGATAATCCAGGAGAAAGTTATGAATAAAAAGAAAACCATTATGACCACCGCGGCAGGCTGCCCGGTAGCAGACAACCAGAACTCGATCACTGCCGGCCCACGCGGTCCGGTGCTGATGCAGGATGTACACCTGTTCGAGAAGCTGGCGCAATTTAATCGGGAACGCGTACCCGAACGTGTCGTCCATGCCAAGGGCGCTGGCGCCTATGGTACATTCAGAGTGACGAATGATATCTCCAGATACACTCGCGCCAAACTGTTCGAGAAAACCGGCAATGAATGCGAGTTGTTCGTCCGCTTTTCCACCGTAGCCGGTGAGCTCGGGTCTGCTGATACCGTGCGAGACCCCCGCGGGTTTGCCATGAAGTTCTACACCGAGGAAGGAAACTGGGACCTGGTGGGCAACAATACACCGGTATTTTTCATCAAAGACCCGAGCAAGTTCCCCGACTTCATTCACTCGCAGAAAAGGCACCCGGTAACCGGCTTGCGTGACGCCACGATGCAGTGGGACTTCTGGTCTTTATCTCCCGAGTCACTGCACCAGGTCACGTGGCTGTTCGGTGACCGTGGCATCCCGGCAACGCTGGCGAATATGGATGGCTTCGGCAGTCATACCTTCAGCTTGTGGAATGACAAGGGTGAGCGTTACTGGGTTAAGTGGCATATAAAGACAAAGCAGGGCATAAAGAACATGAGTGTCGAAGATGCCGCAACAACGGCTGCACAGAATCCGGACTTCCACCGTCAGGCATTATTCGACATGATCGAACGCGGCGATAATCCACAGTGGTCAGTGAACATACAGGTAATGCCCGAAACAGATGCTGAAAACTATCACATCAACCCGTTTGACCTTACCAGGGTCTGGTCACATGCTGACTACCCGTTGATCGAAGTTGGCATCATAGAGCTGAATCGCAACCCGGTTAATCACTTCGCCGAAGTGGAGCAGGCTGCCTTCGGCCCCGGCAATCTGCCGCCGGGTTTCGGTGCTTCGCCTGACAAGATGCTGCAGGCTCGTTTACTGGCCTACCCGGATGCGCACCGTTATCGCATCGGCGCCAATCATGCCGCGCTGGATGTAAACAGACCACGCTGCCCGGTGCATACCTATCAACGTGATGGCCAGGGGCGTTTTGATGGCAATGGCGGTGCGACACCCGTGTATCAACCGAACAGTTTCGGCGGTGCGGAAGATGATGCCAGCTATAGCGAACCACCTCTGCGGATCGATGGTGATGCTGATCGTTACGACCACCGCGTCGATGGTGACGACTATACGCAGGCCGGTGATCTTTTCCGTCTGATGGATGCCGCTGCACGACAGCGTCTTGTCGACAACATCGTCGGCGCGATGCAGGGTGTACCTCGCGAGATACAGCAGCGCCAGATCGCACACTTCACCATGGCCGATACGGCTTATGGGTCTGCGGTGGCAAAAGGACTCGGTATCGAGACAGGATAATCTTTCTATCAGCCATGGTAGCGAGGTGCCTAGAGGCACCTCGCTCTTCACGGCAGTCCAGGGATGCTCTGATTAACATTCTGATCAGGCCGTGACCTGTACAGACAGGGTTTCGTTTAACACATCAAGGATATTGGTCCAGCCACCTTCATGATTGGTGCGCGCTTCTTCATCGACAAACTTCACATGTGTAAGCTCAACTTTTGTTGTGCAACTATCAACCACGCTAAAATTAATCGTTACGGTACTACCGTCTATCGAACAAGGAGAGTTCCACGAAAATACCAGTTTGTGAGGCCTGTTCATCTCAAGGTACTGCCCTGTGTGCGGGATTTTATTATCACCAACTTGCATGATGATTGTGAAACGTCCTCCCTGCTCAGGTTCGTTTTCAACTTTTGGCTGCGGCATACCGGGCATCGGTAAAATAAATTTTGCCAGTAATGCCGGATTCAGCCAGGCATCGAACACGTCTTCGATCGATGCATTTATCGTCTTGCATACACTCAATGTTAAATCATTCATTTTTCTCTCCTGTTTCCATTAGTTCGCCCAGTTTATCCAGACGTAATGCCCAGATTGATTTCAGTTCGCTTAACCAGTTTTCGATAACGGCTATACGCTTCAGGTCTGCCTCTATCCAGTGTGTTCTACCTATGGTCTTACGAGTAACAAGACCCGACTTCTCCAGTATCTTGATATGTTTCGAAACCGCGTTTAGTGACATATCGTAAACATTTGCCAGATCAGTAACGCGGCTGGGACCTTGCTGGCACAACTGCGTTAACAGTGCACGACGGGTCGAATCACTTACTGCTTTCAATACCGCCGAAAGATTCACGTCTTGTTTATTATCAACCATATGGTTCAGTATACTCAGAAAGACATGATAGTCAACCCAATGGTTGAATTGATTGGAAAAGGAAAATGAACGCAGGGACTAACGCTTTTTTATTCGCTTGGTCCCCGCAGATATAAACTCGTTATAGTTTTCTGAAATACGGCGAACGGGTAAAAGTATGACTATACTCGTATGACATTAATAGAGACTAATGCAGGCATAAAAATATGGCTAAAATTCTTGTTGTCGATGATTCCCCGACGATATTAGCGGGTACGACCAAAATTCTGGCATCGGCAGGACATGAAGTCATCCAGGCTGAAGGGGGCGTGCAAGCTATAGAAATGGCCAACAGCGACAACCCCGATCTTATCCTTATGGATGTGGTGATGCCTGACATGAACGGCTTTCAGACGACGCGTAAACTCACCACTACGCCTGAGACCAAACACATCCCTGTCATAATGCTCACCACCAAGGACCAGGAAACCGATAAGGTCTGGGCGAAACGGCAGGGCGCCAGCGATTATATTGTGAAACCACCTAAGCCGGATGACCTGTTAAGCAAAATAGACAACCTGCTCTGATCGCAATCTGGAAAACCTTGATTACGAAACCTTGTTCTGAAGCTATCTCTTCGGCCATGTACTAGCAGGCTGCTAGGGCTGTGGCCGTACGAACGTCCATTGCTTATCGTCTGACAGCTCTTTACTGAACTTATACCCGCCCAGCTTAAACTTCTTGATGTCTTCCGGTTTTTCGATCCGGTTACGGATGATGTAATCGGTCATCATGCCGCGGGCACGTTTTGCAAAGATGGCGACTATACGCGTCTTGCCATCTTTGGTCTCTTTGAAAGTTATATTTAGTAAACGGCCTTCCAGTAACTTCGGCTTTACCGATTTAAAATATTCGTTCGATGCCAGGTTTACCAGTACCGGTTCATCCTGTTTCTTTAATTCTTTGTTGATGCTCTTCGTGATCCGGTCATCCCAGAACTGGTACAGGTTTTCACCACGCTCGTTTTTTAGTTTTGTTTTCATCTCGAGGCGATATGCCTGGATCAGATCAAGCGGCCGCAGACAACCATAGAAACCCGACAGTATCCTCAGGTGATCCTGCGCATAGGCAAAATCATCTTCGGTAAATTCATCCAGGTTAATGCCGCTGTATACATCCCCTTTAAAAGCGAAGATGGCCTGCTTTGCATTCTTCGCAGTAAAAGGCGTAGAGAATTTTTTAAAACGTTTTACGTTCAGCTCAGCTATATTTTCACTGACGGTCATCAGCGCCTGCAGCTCTTTGCTGTTTATCTTTCTCAGCTCTTTGATGAGAAGCTCCGAGTCTTTCAGGTCGGCAGGTTTTGTGTATTTTTTTGTTAACGGGGCCTCGGTGAAATCCTGACCCTTGGATGGCGATAGTGTGATTAACATATGAGTTACTGGCTGTTCTGATGAAAGATGAAATGATCGATTACTGTCTGTAGGCCCATCTTACAACAGGTCTACACTGTATATCCTTAATACCTCTACGG
>JADFWE010000099.1 GCA_015222915.1 Pseudomonadota bacterium
CAGAAGAAAAACTGCAGCATAAAAGAAGAAGTCCCGGAATTGTTTTTCACCCCTGACCTCATGGGTTACGGCTGGGTTTTCCGCAAGGGCGATTATCTCAATATCGGCCTCGGCCGTGAAGATAAGAGCAAACTGTCGACACACGTCAAAGCCTTCTGTCAGTACCTGACCGAGCAGGGGAAGATCCCTTCAGATATCACCGCCAAATATAATGGCCATGCTTACCTGTTATATAACCATGCGGTACGGCAGATGGTCGCAGACAATGTTCTGCTGATCGGTGATTCAGCCGGTCTGGCTTATCCGCAGAGCGGTGAAGGTATTCGCCCTGCAATTGAATCAGCGATATTAGCGGCTGATGTGATACGTGATTGTGCGGGTACTTATAGTAGTGATACGTTGCAGGCTTACAACGAAGCAATGGAACTACGTTTTGGCAAACGCCTGCCGGGCCCGGACACCATGGAGCGCCTGCCGATGTTCGTGAAACGAATCTTTGCCAGTCAGCTGATGAAGACCCACTGGTTTACAAAGAACGTTGTGACCGACAAATGGTTTTTGCAAACACACCAGAAACCGATGCCTGCGATCGACACATAGCGGAAGTCAGAAACTTTTAAATCTTCCGCAAATGAACGTGAATAAACGCAAATGAAAATTTGTTTTCGTAGTTCGAGTACGCTAACCCAACCTACAATACAATCTTTTTATTCGCGTTCATTTGCTGACAATATTATTTTTTTTGAGATCCACTTAACGCCGAGCGCAGTGGTTGCGCTAAAAATGATGGGCGATTGTTTCAGGTACTGCGCACAGCACCGGTAACCGTCAGGGCATCCTGCCCAGCTATCTTTGTTCAGGCATTTTCTCTGAAGTCTTAACGATTAGTGGTTTCCTAGAACTTCACGTATGCGCCGGCGAAAACACCGTCAAATGACAGGTCAGAATCGGTGCCGGAGACGTCATCAA
This sequence comes from Pseudomonadota bacterium, assembly GCA_015222915.1. GTDB lineage: Bacteria > Pseudomonadota > Gammaproteobacteria > SZUA-229 > SZUA-229. The sequence goes on from JADFWE010000099.1 coordinate 970, forward strand.
AGGTATACTGCTGTTTGCGGTAGCCGCCTTCGAAACCAACAAAGAAGTTAGTGGTATAGGCTACTTTCGCCGTGAAGTCAGAGATCGTGCTGCCTGAATAAGCGATATAGCTTAACTCACCGCTGATGATCAGATCCGGAAACGGTGATGCACCGACCAGTGCATATAGCATCGGGATAGTTTCATTCATCGAATCAGTCGTGGTTACGGCCAGTCCGGTGCCGGCATCAGTGCCTGAGATAGTGTAATCCACTTTCAGGTTACGAACGTTCAGACCGATATCCAGGCTGACCACATTATCCAGTATCTCGTAATACGCGATCAGATCGATGGTCTGGATAGAGAAATCATTGCTGACGTTACCGGTATAGCTTATTCCGTCGAAGGTGAAGTCGGTATTACCGCTGCCGGACTGGTCGATCTTGGTCGCCATCATTCTTACATTTGGAATGATCGGTATCGGGTGTTCAAAGGTGGCGAACAGGTAGCCCTGTGTTTCACTGCTCCAGAACAGGTTTTTATCTACATTGACACCGGTGGGGTCGCTTTTTTTCTGAAAATCACCGGAAGGTGAAGTATTCCAGATACCGGCACCTGCTGAGATCGATAAGGTGTCTGCCTGCGAGGTAAGTGGGGTGGCAAGAGCGGAAGAAACGGCTATTAGATATGCTAATTGTTTGATTTTCATAATGTTATTTTCGGTAGTGGTTTTCGGTAAAAGTGATCGGCATCAGAGTAGATTAAACAGACCAAGCTGTTCCCATCGCAATGTAATGCATTACCTTAATGATAGTACAGAGACAGGTAATTGCAGTGATATCAGTCTCTTTTTCCTAGAATACGTTACTGCAACACGCTGGACAAGGGTAGAAGGTTCCGTTATTTTCTGAGCATTGCTCAAATGCCTGTTGTTGGCCATAAAGAGACCTTAAAGAAAAAACAATATTTCTCGCGCAAAGCCGCAGAGGCGCAAAGGAAAAGCGTTTGAGATTTGTCATTGCGAGCGAAGCGCGGCAATCTCTATCGGGCAAC
>JADFWE010000011.1 GCA_015222915.1 Pseudomonadota bacterium
ATCTGTTTTTCATACTGCTGGCGAGACTGTTGCAGAACTTCCGCATCACGGAACTTCCATTGCTCCGGCCATTCGACCCAGGCGGTATCGTCGAAATGCGCCTTCAATACTTTGAACAGCGCGTAGTCATCCAGCCAGAACTGCTGCTTGTTGCAAAAATCGATGAAGTCATTGTCACCTTCATCGGCAGTTGACCCTGGTGCAGAAGATACTGGCAATAACGCGGGGTTAAAGGCAAATGCCGAACTGCATTGATAAGGCGATAGCCCACTCTGCGGTTCGCCGAGCGGTAATATCTGCCATACGCTGAAGCCGGTATCGGACATCATCTGCAGCCAGCGCTCTACATCACCGTCCAGAATACCAGAAGGCAGTGAGGTCGGATGCAGCAGGATACCTGCGCGTCTTTGCTGAAGGTCGGGAGAGTCCATTTTTTGTCCGTGATCTTAGTATTAGTGGGTTATCCGATATTCCTGAGCATGGTGCCGGCATTTTCGGCATTGCCGCCGCCCGCCGACAGCGGTTCATCCAGATTGTCGGGGATCTGAAGTTTTAGCAGCTTGTACAGGTTTTTTAGCTGCGCCCGAAACAGCTGATCAAAATCATTCACACTTTCCGAGGAGTTCTTGTCACCGAACCACCAGAACCAGTCGGAACCTTCACAGATAGCTAACTGGCGTGTTGCGATCTCCGTTTCATCCGCATTTAACTTGCCGGCTGCCAGCACTTTGTCATAAGCCTGTTTTGCTTCGATCAGCCGTTCCCATGCCCGGTTCTTGTCGGGCTCACCGATCCATGTCGAAAATGAGCCGTAGACCCAGCTGCCGGCACACAGGTTTTCCAGTTCATGGGTTTTGGTTTTATCCGTCAGCTCAGAAAAAGTGGTTGCCTGCACCAGTGGGTGCTCGGATAAGGTTTGATAGAGATGGTCGAGGAAATAGTAACCGTTATGCGGGTAATACTCCCAGGCATTTTCACCATCAAGGATGATCGAAACCACGTGCCGGCTGGCACTGTCACCGAGAAAGTCAGCGATGTTCACCAGGTGTTGCACCAGGTCATTGGCTGCGTCGACCGAGTTCATCTTGCTGTATTCGAATCCGATCAGATCAGACAGGCCATCATCGCGAAAAAACAGTTTCGGTTTGTAACCTTTTAATACATGCGGATGAAACAGCGCACGTTTGCTATGCACTTTTTCCTGGTCATGGTCACTGAGCTGCATGCTGTTTCGCCACACGCCCTCACCGGAGGCGGTCCACTTAAAATCAAACTCTTCGATAAGCGCCACGGCATCATCTGAAATACCGCCTTCAGATAACCAGACGCCCTGCGGCCGAAGTCCGAAATATTTTTTAAAACAGTCTAAACCCTGCTGTATATGCCAGCGGGAACGCTCCATACCATCAGGATAAACGATACAGGCCGGTGTCGGTGCATCGGGCTGGGTACACATCATGTTGCCCATGTCATTCAACAACGGGATGATCGGGTGGCCATAAGGTGTCATCGAAAGTTCGATCTGTCCGTCTTCAGCAAGTTTCCGGTAGCGCGGAATCAGGTTTGAGATACAGTCATAGATAAGCTGCAGCAATGCCCTACGATCTGCCTCATCAAACATCTTTGCTTTTTTGATCAGGTCGATCGAAGTCTGCGTCTGTTTGAGTGCATGGCCCAGCCATACCAGGTGATACCAGACCAGCACGTCGATGTAATACTGTTCATTCAGGTATTGCAGGCAGCCGGTATCGTGCTGGTCACAGGTGCCGCCAGGAAACATCAGCTTAACGGGCTCCAGCAGACGTTTGAAATCAGGATACGGATCGATCATTTTTTCCGCGTTAGCTTTCTGGCAATCACACAGCAGCTGGTAACGCTCAAGCGGTGATTCAGGAATCGGCTTTGCGCCTGCGAGCAGGTTGAGCATCGGGTCCTTCATCGCCTGGCCATCGTCGAGCCAGCTTTTTAGCTGTAAAGCATAATCATCCAGCTGCTCTAATAATACCGGGGCGAAATTAACCACCACATGCATTTTCGGGTGTGCTTCCAGGTGCATCACCATGTCTTCGTAATCTTTTATGGCATGCAGGTAAACCCAGGGCAGCCTGTAGTCCCCATCGATGCCCTCCTGATACCAGGGCTGGTGCATGTGCCAGCACAGAACAAAATTGATGGCGTCATCTGCGCCCATCACTGTATCTTTTTTTTCACTCATCTTATTCAGCTGTTTTATTATGGTGCATTTCAGGCTGTGGTCAGTTTCTCCTCATCCTGTTTATTTTTAACCAGAGTTTCTTTATCAACAATATAGAGGTGCTGACCCAGCATTTCCGGTGTCACCAGTACTATACCCGTTTCTGTTACATGAAACCGCTTGCGATCGAGTTCCAGGTCTTCGCCGATGACCATATCGTCTTCGATGGTGCATGCCTTATCGATTATGGCGCGTGTGATACGGCAGTTTTTGCCGATCGTTACCTTGGGCAGGATCACGCTGTCCTTGATTACCGAACCGCGTTCGATCTCAGTGGCAAAGAAAATAACTGATCGTTTAACGCGTGCGCCGGACAGTATGCAACCGCCAGAAACCAGTGAGTCGATCGCCTGACCGCGTACTTCATCATCATCAAAGACAAATTTAGCTGGCGGATGCTGGGTCTGGTAAGTCCAGATCGGCCAGTCGCGTGAATACAGGTTAAGTTCGGGTTCGACCTCGCACAGCTCCATGTTGGCTTTCCAGTAGGAATCCAGCGTTCCCACATCACGCCAGTAGGCTGAATTACCCTCGTTATCGAGGAACGGATAGGCACGCGCGTTGCAGGTCGAGATGCTTTTTGGCACGATGTCTTTGCCAAAATCGTGTGCCGAGTCTTTTTCCTCAGAATCGGCGATCAGGCTGGCATAAAGGTATGCCGTGGAAAAGATATAGA
>JADFWE010000100.1 GCA_015222915.1 Pseudomonadota bacterium
AAAACTAAAAGCTTTTCCTCGGCGTCTCTGCGCCTCGGCGGTGAAGTTTTTTAATCCTTGTGGATGTCGCCTTTGTGTCAATAGCGGAAGTCACAAGCCTTAGCTTCTTGACACTACTGCGGACCTTTACCGCCCTGGCCCATGCCTTGACCTTGGCCCATGCCCTGACCTTGGCCCTTCTGGCGTTCCATCTTCTGCTTATGCATGGCCTGACGTTCTTCCGGGCTCATCTGCATCATCTTCTCATGTCGGGCCATCATCCGTTTACGCATCGCCTGACGATCTTCTTCACTCATATTCTTCATCTTTTCATGCCGTGCCATCATCCGTTTACGCATGGCCTGACGGTCTTCATCGCTCATTCCACTCATCATCTTCCGGCGATCCTGCATTATTGTTTCCATCGCCTGGCGATCTTCTGCATTCATACTCTTCATCATCTCACGGCGCTCATCCCTCATCTTGCGCATCGCCTGACGATCCTCTTCACTCATATTTTTCATCATCTCGTTACCGGCATCCTGAGACACGGCAGGCGCCGGCGTGTTTTTACTGTCTTCAGCCACGGCGACACCAGCAGCCAGTAATCCCGCCAATGTACAGATCAGCAATCTATTGAATTTTCTCATCTTGATTTCCTCCTGCTATCTTCTTGATTTCTTCGTTCACGATAATTATTCGATACTGGGACGATTATACCGCGCCTGTCATATCAGCGCAGGAGAAGCCTGCCGGAACATTTACCATAAGCCCTGACCGGTTATCGCAAAAGACCTGTTTAAACGATCAATAATTGCTAAAATCACTCGCCTGGCATCCTAATGGCACCTCTAATCAATCTAAAGCGGAATACTCTAACGTGATCATCAAAGCAAAAACGCGCGGTTTTATCTGTACCACAGCCCACCCCACTGGTTGCGAAACCAATATAAAAGAACAGATCGCACGCGTGAAAGCCGATGGCCCGGTAGATAACGGCCCGAAGAATGTTCTGGTCATCGGCGCCTCAACAGGGTACGGAATGGCTTCACGCATCACTGCCGCCTTCGGTTCCGGCGCTGCCACCCTGGGCATATTTCTGGAAAAACCCGCCACCGAGAAGAAGACCGGTTCTGCCGGCTGGTATAACTCCGGCGCTTTTGAAAGACTGGCTCACGCGGAAGGCCTGTATGCGAAAAGCATCAACGGCGACGCATTCTCAAACGAGATGCGCGATAAAGCCATCGAGAAAATCAGACAGGACATGGGCAAGATCGATCTCGTCGTCTACTCCCTGGCCTCACCGGTGCGCAAGATGCCGGACACCGGCGAAGTCGTTCGCTCGGTATTAAAACCGATAGGTGAAACCTACAAAGCCACCGCTGTCGATACCAGCAAAGACATTATCATCGATGCTGAGATCGAACCGGCGACAGAGGAAGAGATACAGAACACCGTCACCGTCATGGGCGGTGAAGACTGGGAACTCTGGATGTCTGCATTAAAAGACGCCGGTGTTTTAGCCGATGGCGTCAGGACCGTCTCATACAGCTACATCGGTACCGATATCACCTGGCCGATCTACTGGCACGGTGCCCTGGGCAAAGCAAAGGAAGACATGGATCGAGCTGCCGGCACGCTGAGAGACTCTCTCGCCGAGATCAATGGCACCGCCAACGTTGCTGTACTCAAGAGCGTGGTCACACAGGCTTCCGCCGCCATACCGGTGATGCCTCTCTATATCGCCATGGGTTTCAAAGTGATGAAAGAACTGGGCATACACGAAGGCTGTATCGAGCAGATCAACCGCATGTTCCGCACCCGCCTGTATGATAACAGCGATGCGGCTCTTGATGACTCATCACGTATCCGCATGGATGACTGGGAACTGCGCGACGACGTGCAGGACAAGGTCAAAGATATCTGGCCACAGGTAAACGATGATAACCTTTTCGAGATAACCGACTATCGTGGTTATAAGGATGAGTTCCTGAAACTGTTTGGCTTCGGGATCGAGGGCGTCGACTATGAAGCGGATGTCGATACCATCATCGATTTCGAACCCATTACACTTTAAACAGTGAACGCATACCAGAGCCTGCATCACAATCAGCCATGCCCGAAGTCGTCACGATAATAGGTGCCAGTGAAAAGAAGAGCCGGTATGCCCATATGGCGATGACTGCATTATGGGAACATGGCCACGAGGTAAAGCTTGTTAACCCCTTTAAAGCGAACATCGATGGCCATCGATGCTTTAAGACCATAACCGACATTACGGAAAAAGTTGATACGGTTACCCTGTATGTGAACCCTGCCAGATTCCGCGACCATATAGACGAGGTTATACGGGTAAGACCTGAGCGTGTGATCTTTAACCCCGGGACGGAAGATACGGAGATGGAGCAAAAACTCGAAAATGCAGGAATAAGAGCAATCCGTGCCTGCACCCTGGTACTCCTGTCGAACGGCCAGTTTTAGGGCTGCCAGTATTAGGTCAGCCGGTTTAGACTAGCCAGTTTAGAGCAGCCATCAAAGATCACTGCTCACAAACCTGTCGTCACAGTCACACCGGAAACAACTTACGGATATCGCGGTCTGACATAAGGAAACTGCCCCAGGTATTCTCGCCGCCACCAGTCTCCGCTAGCTAAACGCTCTTTGCCGGTGGTAAACCAGTATTGATAGACCTGAACTCTGAGGTAACGGGGCGGCCTGTCCGGAAACGGATTGTATTCCAACAGGGCCAGAACTTCCGGCGAACCCTCATGAACCCTGGCTACGAACTGATCGAACCAGTACTGCATGCCAGGCGACCGTGGCGGAACGAACCAGATCATCCAGTCCAGCCGGGGCTGGTGCGGGATGATAAACGCGGGCCGCTTATCAGGCGCCCCCGGTTTATATTTGAACTCATAGATCTTCCAGTCTGTACCGTCATCAGAACCCTCGAGCTGTAGTTCATGTCGCTCCACCTGCATGTTCGGGAACACGTGAAAAATATGCCCGATGCCCCATATTCGGATCAGGGTCGTCGCTTTGCTCAGGGTTTCGGGTACTTGCACATTCGAGACCATGCCGGTAAATGCGGTCACACTGCTGAACACTATCAAAAAAGCAAAGACGGGCAGAACATGATCAGGCCCGGCTATCTGTTTACGACCCTCGGCAACCGTCTCACCTGAAATATAAGATCGCAAACGCGCTGGCAGGATTTTTTTCAGGATATCATCATCGAGCAGGAACAGACATAAAACGATCGTCAGTAAATTTATCCAGTTATGGTTGCTGGTAGCGATGATCAACAACTGCATGACGATGGTGATAGCAGCCGCTGACAGGCGGAACTTGCGTGATAAAAAGATAAAGAACGGCACGATCAATTCTGAGAACAGCACCAGCAGCACACCGCCCTGCAGCACCCAGTCCGGGAGCTGATGGAAATACCACGAGCCAACATGCGGCAGCGGCTGTGTCTCAAAATAATAATTGAGCGTGGTCAGGTTGGCCCAGCTCGGGTCACCGCTGACTATCTTTGAAACCCCCGACATGAATCGCAGCCGAAACAACAGCCAGTGAAACAGGAACAACAATAGATGACTGGGGCCACCGACCAGAAATATCGCCAGGAAACCCGCCTCCAGCAACAAGGTATCCCATTGAAACCTGAGAAACACCTGTCCTGCATGCAGTAGCGACAGGTACAGGATGAACAGGATGATCAGCGAGCAGCGCGGCTTGAAACCGATAAGCAATAGCAGGGAGACGATACAACCTGACACCGTTACCGCCTGCAATGCAAGATCACTGCTATCAAACCAGAATAGCGTTGGCTTATACAGCCACGCCAAAGCGCCATTATTCTGATAGATGTAGTCCAGCAGCCCGGCAAACGGCAGGATACCATTCGCCCCGACCAGCCCGGTTATCTGTACGCCAAGCGAAAAGAATGCGGCGAAGTATATAATGGCTAACAGTTTTATAAACAGGCCACTGGCAAGCCGGTAGTTATCTACCTTATGCAGAGACCCTGCTATGTAGTGCACATACCTGTTCATAGACACTTATCCCGCAAACGCGGCGATCTCCCCTCTCGATATACAACGATGAATGTATAGACCACGCCCACGTTTATACTTCCACCCGCCCCG
>JADFWE010000101.1 GCA_015222915.1 Pseudomonadota bacterium
AAACCATGTTGCCTATCAAGTACCAGGTCGTCGGCGAAGAAGACTATGCATTTCTCATCTCTATTAATCAGCAGGGTGAATTTACTATCAGTAGCGGCACTTACACCAGTGACCGTCCGAGAAGCGGAAAATTAATAGCGCAGCAGGAAACACAGATTGTCGATGCAGTACATGATCTTGGAATACCTGAAGAACATGCTATGCCGGAAGGTGCCGCCGATGCTTTCAAGGCGCGATTGACTATCGGCTCAGGAAATGATGCTGTGGTCTATCCGTTCTGGGAAGGCGCTCTGGAAGATGATTCAAAACTGCTGAAACTGATCCGCCTGCTGGAGATGATCTGATTTTTGAAGGTCAGTTTTAAGTTTTAAGTTTAAACAGCAAACCAGTAGGAGCGCTTTCGTGAAGCGCGACTCTCTTAAGCAAACACCAGTATAAAAAATCATTAATCGATAGCGATAAAACACCATGGAAATAACAAATATTCAAACAACCCCTTTTGACGACCAGCGCCCCGGCACTTCCGGGCTACGAAAAAAAGTAAAAGTATTCCAGCAGCCGCACTACCTGGAGAACTTCGTACAATCAATTTTCAACGCGCTAAAAGATTTTCAGGGGAAAACACTGGTGATCGGTGGCGACGGACGCTATTACAATCACGAAGCAATACAGATCATCGTGAAGATGGCCGCAGCGAACGGTTTTGGCAAAGTGATGGTTGGCTGCAACGCCCTGCTATCAACACCAGCTGCTTCCTGCGTGATTCGCAAGTACAACGCTTTTGGAGGCATTATCCTCTCCGCCAGTCACAACCCGGGCGGGCCGAATGCAGACTTCGGCATAAAATACAATACCGGCAATGGTGGGCCGGCACCTGAAAAAATCACCGAGTCTATCTACGACATAAGTCTTGAAATAAACGAATACCATACGATAGAAACAGCCGATATCGATCTCGACACCATCGGTGAGCAAACTATCGGTGACATGTACGTTGAAATCATCAATCCGATAACTGATTATGCCGACCTGATGGAATCAATATTTGATTTTGATGCAATGCGTGCACTGCTCGGTTCGGGGGATTTCACGATGCATTTTGACGCGATGAATGCTGTCACCGGACCCTACGCATATGAAATTCTGGAGCAACGTTTGGGCGCAGCTGATGGCACCGTACTGAGAGGTGAACCACTGACCGATTTTGGCGGCGCTCATCCAGACCCGAACCTGGCACATGCCAAAGAACTGGTAGCATTGATGAGCGGAAATAACGCAGCTGACTTTGGTGCTGCGTCTGATGGCGACGGTGACCGTAACATGATTCTCGGCTACGAATTTTATGTATCACCAAGCGACAGTCTCGCCGTGCTTGCTGCAAATGCCACGTTGGTTCCCGGTTATGCTGAGGGTCTAACCGGTATCGCACGCTCGATGCCTACCAGCCAGGCGGTAGACCGTGTCGCACAACAACTCGGCATCGAATGTTATGAAACGCCCACCGGGTGGAAATTTTTCGGTAACTTACTCGATGCCGGTAAAATCACACTCTGCGGTGAGGAATCATTCGGCACCGGTTCAGATCATGTGCGCGAAAAAGATGGTCTCTGGGCCGTTTTGTTCTGGCTTAATATCCTCGCCGTACGCAAACAATCAGTAGCCGACATCATGTTCGACCACTGGAGGAAATACGGCCGAGACGTCTATACCCGTCACGATTACGAAGCTATACCTGTAGCAGATGCTAATGAACTTATGGATCAATTGCGTGATCGTACCACTGAACTCACCGGTCAAGACTTTGATGGTTATACGGTCGAATATTGCGATGATTTTAGCTATACAGATGCTGTCGATCTTTGCGTCAGCAGTCAACAGGGTGTACGGATCCTGTTTAACTCAGGCGCTCGTATCATATACCGTCTTTCAGGCACCGGCACCGAAGGTGCCACTCTGCGTGTTTACATCGAACAACAAGTGCCTGGCGATAAAGGGCTAGATCTAGATCCACAGAAAAACCTTGCTGAGCTTATTCAATTATCAAAAGACATCGCAAGAATAGAAAAGCTCACAGGTCGTTTACTGCCGGATGTGATTACATAAGAGTAATGGCTTTATATCTGATAGATAAAGAAATAGATGTAAAAAAACTTTTAGAAAGTGTTAACTATCATAGGCATAGTCATTCTATTCATTTCATAGGTTAACCAAACAATTGGTTGGCCATTAAGCGTTAACGTAATCAAACAATAATGCTAACCCGACATACGATATAAACCATATGAAAGCATGTAAAAAAACAGGGGCTGCATAAAGCAGCCCCGTAATACCGATTAAAAAGTAATGCGCCTATTCAGATTACTCTCGCAAAGACATAATAGACTTGATCAGAGGTTTCCTAGAAGACACCGAACAACTTTTCTTCACTCTTATGTTTGCGAATCAATTCAATAATCGTTTTATCTTCAGCCAGTTCAGCCAGGTTAATCGCCTGTTCACGCTTGTCATTTCTGATATCAATATCAGCGCCTGCTTTCAATAACAGACTTACTGACTTCACATCATTGGCGATCACTGAAAGGATCAGCGCAGTATTACCGATATTATTTTTAACATCAACGTCAGCGCCTTTCGAAATCAGTACACCCATACTTGCACTGTTCCCTCGACTGGCCGCTAGCATCAATGCTGTATTGCCGTCCTTCTCAATCGCATCTACAGGAAGTCCCTTAATAACCAGTAACACTACGTCTTGAGTACTATCCAGTGCGGCAGCCTGATGAAGGAATGTTAACCCATTCTTATCCTTACTCTTCAGGTTTTTATGAATTGAGGCAAGATAAGAGACTACTTGTACCTTGGCGGTACCGATCGCATGCCATAACGCATCGTGGCCAGTATCATCATTTTTATTGACATCCGCACCAGCTTTAACCAGTTTTTTAATCGTCGATAACGACATCGTATCAACAGCGCGCATGAGATCATTTTTACCATTATAAATCGCATTATCCGCACGAGCTTTTTTATCCAGAAGATGGTTAGCAATCGATTCGTGATTATTTAAAATTGCGTATGACAATACACTTCGTCGTTTATTATCCAACCTCGAAACTTTTGCACCATATGAGAGTAATGTTAATACTGTTTTTTCTTTACCGTACTCGGCCGCCCACATCAAAGGTGTTTTTCTGTTCTTGTCCGGCCGGTTAACATCGGCACCCGCAACCAACAGCTGATTAACAATTTTAGTGTGCCCTCTTAACGACGCACGTGTTAACGGAGTGTGCCCTTCTTTATCTTGCTGATTAACAGGCGAACCTTTAGCTAAAATAGCAGCAACCACATCATCCTGTCCTTGCCAGACTGCGATCATGAGAGAGCTCCAGTCCTTATAGGTACCACTCTTACTATTCTTGAGCGCAGCCAGCTTCTGGTTAACTGATAACTGGTTACTCTTCGACTTGGACAAACGTGCACCGTGTTTTTTTAACAAGTTTACAGTAGAGGTATGATTAGCTTTACTGGCAAGCATTATCGCGGTTTCACCGTCTTTGTTTTTTGTATTTACGGGTGATTTACCTGCCAACAGCAGCTTCACGGTCGCCTTATGCCCTTTTTCAGCAGCAAGCATCAAAGCGGTATTTCCGTTAGCATCCTTATAGGATAATTTAGCGCCTTTACGCTGCAGATCACGAACCAGGTCCGTTTTTCCTGCTGCAGAAGCCAGCAGCACAGGACGGTCTCGATACTTATCGGCTGCGTTAACATCTGCGTCATATTTGATAAGCAAACGGGCGATGTCATACTTTTTCTGCGCGATAGCATCTAACAGAACCGTACGCAGATGTTTACCGACGACGTCTGCACTCACACCACTTTCCAGCAATTGTTTTACGACTTCTATATTGCCGGCATTCACCGCGTTCACGAGTGCTTCTTCAGGATCCTCGGAATTTTCTATTATTGAAGACTGGTGACTATCAGACTGCAGCTTGTCCAGGCGTCTTGCTGCATTTTTATGGCCCTGCTTTGCAGATGCCTGGTACCAGTAGAGAGCTTTATTCCGGTCTTTCTTAGTACCTACACCACCTTCATAGAAAGTGCCCAGTACATACTGTGCACGCTTGTAACCCTGCGATGCTGATTTATTCATCCAGTACGCAGCTGCCTTGAAGTCCTCACCTATACCCTGTCCGTTCCGGTACAGTACCGCTAGCTGATATTGCGCTTCCGGGTCGCCGTTTTTAGCAAGTGGTTTTAGCAGACGAACAGCCTTGCCAAAATCATGCGTACGTATCGCCAGTTTCGCGTCATCAAGCGTCGCGCTTTTTGCAACTGATTCAGTACCGAATGCTAATAAAAAAACTACGCAGACTATCGTTATATATCGTCTCACAAAAAACCTTTTCAATTATGCTGTTCCAAATTTAGTCTCTACAGTAATACCGATACTCTTTAGAAACCCTGTCGGCAAGATACCACCCGCACAGACGATTATCGCCTCATTATCGATACACATCTCACCTTCCTCGGTGTTGATAATCACTTTATCCGGTTCGATCTGCTTTACGGTCGACTTCATTAACAGCCGTAGACGTCCTGATTTTTCAGCATCTGCAATCTTGATGCGATTCTTCTCCTTGGCGCGGGAAAAGGCCTCACTCCGATAAGAGATCGACACCGTCGTTCCCTCCTCTTCTGAAATACTGACCGCGGCCTCTAGCGCACTATCACCACCGCCGACTACCAGTACATGCTGATTCTTATATTGCGCTGGATCGATCAGGCGATACACCACTTTGGTCTGCTCTTCCCCGGGAACCCCGAGTTTCCGTGGCGTACCACGACGGCCGATCGCCAGCAGGATCGCCCGCGTATGATATTCGCTGGTACCTGTCTTAACATGAAAACCACTATTTTTATCGCTCAGGTTTTCCGGCTCGACGCTCTCGACACGTTCTCGATCTTTAATCTCCAACCCTGCTTTTATCACCACGTTTGCCCAGAATTCCATCAAGGCTTCTTTGGTTGTCTCCTTGAATTGCATTTTACCGACGATCGGCAATACCGCAGGTGCCGTCATAACGATCTTCCCTCGCGGATAATGTGACACCGTACCGCCAAGTGAATCCTGCTCCAGTGTGACGAAGTCCAGATTTTTATCTTTGGCAGCCAGTGAAGCTGCTATACCTGCAGGCCCGGCACCGACGATTACGAGATCGATCACATCGCCATTGCCTTTGTCATTCCTGCTGCCAACACCATCGATCCTGCAAATGGAATCAACCGCCTCCACTCCCTGTCTGACGGCATTACGGATAAGCCCCATACCGCCTAGTTCACCGGCAATAAAAATACCCGGTACATTTGTCTGGAAATCAGGATTGACCTGTGGAATATCAACACCCCGTTTTTCAGTACCGAACACCAGTTCGATAGCATTAAACGGGCAAGCCGTCTTACAGGCACCGTGACCTATGCAGTGGGTAGGATTTACGAGATGCGCTTTACCATGGATCAAACCCAATACATTCTTAGATCTCTCCGGACAGGCAGCCACACAAGTGGCACAGCCAAGGCAGAGGGCATGATTCACAACCGGGTGAATCGATGCCGGCTCGGTCATGCCCGATTCCACAGCTTCTTCCTGGACGCGCTGACTTTTACGCTGCTTTTTTGAGCGCTTCCAGAAATAGAAGAAAAATATCAATAAAAGTGGCAGCCCGTACAGCCACATGATGAACGACATCGCAAAAACCTCGAAAAAATTCAGATCACACTACTTTTAGCAAAAATAGAAATAGAATCCAGTATCTTTCAGCTGAAAAACATAGAGCCTGTCTAAGTTATTGATTATAGATCCAACCAATGAAAAAGGTGTCGAAATATTGACAAATGTCACATTTTTTTCGGACTATCTGCTAAAAACAGCTAGAATTACTATCAGCTTATCAACTAAACAGGGAAATACTCCCATAAAGAACGTGACCGTTCTCTTCATACAATGCCATTAATACAACAGCTAACCTATCCCTTTCAACTTATGAACAGGCATCTTTTCAGCATCGGAGTGATTGCTACACTTTATTTCGGCTGGTTACACCGTGATGACAACTATCTGACCGCTGAAACCGGAACCGGTTATCTACTGGGCATCGTTGGCGGCAGTCTGTTGTTAGTGTTGTTGTTATACCCGCTAAGTAAACGCATCGCATTGTTAACCCGCCTCATCCCGATACGCTACTGGTTTGGCATACATATGCTTCTTGGCGTTGTTGGCCCGGTTCTGATCCTGTTCCACTCAAACTTCCAAACGGGCTCTACCAACAGCACGATCGCACTGGTCTGCATGTTACTGGTTGCAGGAAGCGGCGTTATCGGTCGCTACATCTATACCAGTATACATCACGGTCTTTACGGAACACGCGTAACGCTTCAGGAACTCAAACAGAAAACAGAAGATGACCACTCTGAGATACTCAACCTTTTCGCAAAAGATGAGAAACTTAACGACCATCTGACAAAAATGGAGGAAAGAGCGCTGCGGCCGTACACCAGTCTGACAAAGAGTCTTCTACATGTCATATACCTGGCATTCAACGCACCCAGATTTAAAAGGAAAATACTGCGCTTACTAAAGAGCAGTTACCAGGAAAACAGTGGAAACGAAAACTTGCCGGACAGGAAAGAAGTCGCTCATCTGATCAGTCACTATACGTTTGCGCTCAGACGGACAGCAGCATTTAAAGTATACGAACGGCTGTTCTCACTATGGCACATACTTCATCTGCCACTGTTTTTTTTGATGATAATAACAGCCATCGTCCACATTTTCGCAGTACATATATACTAGTGAAGCTCTGATCCCTGGCCGATAGTTTTAACATATAAATCTATAAATGCGCCTAATATATCTATCTATCTGTCATCTCACATTGCTGTTAGCCTTTATGTCAGGCTCAACTGCCATCTATGCCGATCCTTTTAAGTCGATGCTGATGCCCGGGCCAGTCATCGATGCACATAAGAAATATGAGCACGACTGCGAGCAGTGCCATGATACATCAGACAAACAGAAACAGGGGGAACTCTGTGTCCAGTGTCACGACCACAAAAATATCCGTGATGATCTGAGTAAAAAAACCGGTTTTCATGGCCGCTTACCCAGGCAGTCACAAGATGACTGCAAACATTGTCACACAGAACACGAAGGCAGAGATGCAAAGATCGTGTCTCTTAACCCATCTACTTTCGATCATCAAAAAACTGACTTCCTGCTAACAGGCACACATAAAAAAACATCATGTAACGCCTGCCACAAAGATGATAGCAAATATTCTGAAGCACCCGGCGACTGCTACAGCTGTCATGAAAAGTCTGACGCACATGATGGTAAACAGGGTAAACAGTGCGACGACTGTCATAAAACAACAAGCTGGAAAGAAACAGGGTTCGATCACGATAAAACAGACTTCCCGCTGAAAGGCGCGCATGAAAAAAGCAGTTGTAATGCTTGCCACATCAACAAAAAATACGAAGACACGCCAAAAGACTGCTTCAGCTGTCACCAGATAAAGGACGTACACCGTGGGGAGTATGGCAAGAAGTGTGATACCTGCCACAACTCAAAAAAATGGACAGAAGCTCGTTTCGACCATGATAAAAAAACGGATTTTCCGCTATACGGCCGGCATAAAAAATCGAAATGCAGCAGCTGTCATATCGCCGGTAGTGGAAAAACCCTGAGTAAAAAAGGACTACCGACCAACTGTTACAGCTGTCATAAAAATGATGATGCTCATAAAGGCAGGAACGGCAACAAGTGTGGCGACTGTCATAAATCATCATCCTGGGGCAAGCAAAAGTTTGACCACAGCAAAAAGACCGATTTCCCGCTGCTTGGCAAACATAGCAAAATCAGTTGTAACACCTGTCATAAGGGTGATATATACGAAGAAGAACTGTCAGCCAAATGCATAGACTGTCACAAAAAAGATGATGTACACAAAGGCAGACAGGGGAAAAACTGCAACAGCTGTCATAACGAAAAAGGCTGGAACAGAAATGTGATATTCGATCATGACATCACCGACTTCCCCCTCATCGGCATACATGCGGCCACACAATGCGAAGAGTGTCATCTGGATAGTGAATTTGGTGCTACCTCGTCTGAATGTAATGACTGCCACGCTGACGATGATGTCCACAAGACCAGGTTAGGCACAGATTGTGAAACCTGCCATAGTCCGAATTCATGGCGTACATGGTTTTTCGATCACGACAAAGCCACACGGTTCACCATCGATGGCGCACATGAGGACCTCGGTTGTTATGACTGTCACCGGACTTCCTCAAAAGGAAAACTGAAGGCGTCAAAAGATTGCATCGCCTGTCATCGCAGTGATGATATTCACAACCGTCAGTTTGGCGGTCAATGTGGTGATTGTCATAATACGAAAAGTTTTAAAGGCGCCAAAATAAAATAAAAAGTGGACACTATGACACAGACAAACTGTCTTTCCAGCTCGCGATTTATCAATTTACTTCTACTGTTATCAACCTTACTGATATCAGTGCTCAGTGGTTCTGTACTTGCAGAAAAAACCGTATCCGGTTTCGACCACTTCTCTACCGGCTTCCCTCTGATAGGAAGACACGAATTCATCGATTGCTCTGACTGCCATATCGCGGGACAGTTCGCAGGCACTCCCATGGACTGTGGTATATGCCACAATGGCATCAGGGCACCCGGTAAAAATCTCGATCATGTAGACAGTAACAATTTCTGTGATGATTGCCACACGGAGCGCACATGGCTGGGTGCAAAATTTAACCATATCGAAATCCAGAAGGTTTGCCAGGAGTGCCACAACAACGTCCTCGTCTTCGGCAAATCTCCATCACATATGCTGACCAGCGACATCTGCGAAGACTGTCACAATACGATCGTCTTCAACAGGGCGAAGGTCGATCACGTTTCAGTCATAGGCCTGTGCGACTCATGCCATAACGGCGTAACCGCCACCGGTAAACCCGCCGATCACATACCGACCACGTTACAGTGTAATGCATGCCATACCACATTCACATGGCAGGGTGCCACGGTTCCTGCTCCATGATGCACCCCGTATTACCTGCCATAGATCATTCTCGCTTTTTAAAGCGTTACATGTTCTTGTTGATAGTATTGTGCCAACTGTCATTGCCCGCCATCGCCAAAACCTCAACAAAGCCGTATATATTAGTGCTGGCATCAGCACCGGGGAAAAACCTGAACTGGAAGCCTCGACAGAGCAGCCTGTATAAAGGACGGACTATCTATGTCGAACATACGATCGTCAAAGGAGCACCATGGGAAAGGCTGTGCCTGGGATATTTTGATACACGAAAACAGGCAGCATCAGTACTTGGCAAGATTCAGAAGATCTACCCGGGGGCGTGGATACATAAAACCTCCAAACAGGGTAAAACGCGTGTGCTCAGTACAGCTTCCACGTCCACAGCAAAAGTGAAAAAAATACCTGCAGCCAGAGCTTCTTCTCTTCCCGGGGCCTCTTCGCTTAATGAGAAGCAGCTTGACAGCCTGATGCTAAGAGCCAGAACAGATTTCAAGAAGAAAAAATACGACAGCAGTATCCGTTATCTGAAAGCGGTAATAGCTGCTAATAATAAAAAATACTCTCCTGAAGCATATGAACTCCTCGGTCTTGCAAGACAGAGAAATGGACAGAAAGCACACGCTGCAAATACCTACGAAAGATACCTGAAACTTTATCCGGACAACGACGGAGCTCCCAGAGTCAGACAACGTCTTAACGGTCTACTGACCGAAACTGCACGGCCAAAAGAAAAAATAGCCATGTCAGCCTCGGAGAAACAGAACGAGGTGGTAACACATGGCAGTCTCTCTCAGTTTTATCAGAACCACAGCACGACGATAGATGATATCGGTTCCATAGAAACACTGTCTCAGCTGGTCACGCTCTTTGACATGAACTCTGCTTACCAGTCAACGAATCTGGATCACCGGTTACAATTTACAGCTGACCATGTTTATGACATTACCGACGGTAAAAACGATAGTGAGTTTCGATTCATCGATGCTTACTACGAACTGGGTTATCGAAAAACAGGCACCTCAGGGCGCGTCGGCCGACAGCGCCTGCAGATTGCCGGCATCCTTCAACGCTATGATGGTCTATCGGTCGGTTACCAGTTCACGCCCGACATGCGGCTGAATCTGCTTGGCGGTTTTCCTGTCGACTTCGACAATAAAACCTCTATCAACAAGCATAAAACATTTTACGGTCTCACCTTTGAAACAGGCAAATTCCTCGATCACTGGAACATGAACATGTTCTATCTCGACCAGAAAAACGACGGCCTGACCGATCGCAACAGCTTGGGCACTGAACTGCGTTACCGTGACAGAACAAAAGCATTCTTCGGTCTGATCGACTACGACCTGTTCTATGATGAGATCAATATACTGCAATTGAATGCCAACATTTCCTTCGATCACGGACGCTCAGCCTATATGACAGTGCTCCTGCGTCAATCACCACTGTTAACGACATCCAACGCCCTGATCGGCCAGAAAGAACAGAGCATCGAAGAGTTAAAAAAGGTGATGAATATCGAGCAGATATATCAGCTTGCCAGAGATCGTACGGCCAGTAGCGATACGACATCTATAGGTGGTTCGCTACCGTTAAACGAGACCTTCCAGGTAAGTGCAGACATGACTTTCCTCCGTACCGGAGATACCGTTGCTTCAGGCGGTGTGCCGGCAACATTCACTGGCGGTACAGATTATTACTTCAGTACACAACTCGTCGGCAACAGTCTTATGATGAAGCGCGACTCAAATGTATTCGGCATACGCTACTACAGTACTCTGCCTTCGGAGGTCATTTCATTTATCGTTAATTCGAGGTTCCCTGTTACTCGGAACTGGCGCGTCAACCCACGCCTGCAATACGATATCCGTAACTTGAATAATGGTGAAAATCGAAACCTGCTGCGTGCTATATTCAGGACCGATTACCGCTATCGAGAAAGTGCCCGCTTTGATTTCGAAGTCGGCTATGACAAAAACAGCGGAGAAACTGTCGGCCAGTTACTTGGCAAAAACACGCTGTTTTTCACCCTTGGCTACCGCTGGGATTTTTAAGCCCGACTCATAAGCTTTAACGGGGAAACCGGGCAATATCATGGAAAAAGACCTCATATTTACACATATTAATGAGCCTGCGGAAAGCAGATTTTTAGCTCGATTGTCATATTTTCGCCCGCTCTGTCGAATTATTGACAATTCTCAATAATTCGTCTAATATTTGTTTTAGATTAGATATAAACAAGCCGCACATAAATGTCAGCCGCATCTACTGCAGTTGAAAATGAATCTCGAAATGTCAGTTGCTCTCTGCAACTGTAAAAGAATCCCGAATTTAACCTATACACCGTACACTGGATGTACTGAATCTTTCGCACGCGGCATTCTGTGACAGATAGTTCAGTTTAGCGAGTAAAAACATGCAAACTTTATACTCTATGATGTCAATAAAACCATTTAATTCAACAGCCGCCTTCAGGCTGACCCGCTATTTTATTGTTATCATGATGGCTGCACTAGCTCTCGGCTGCGACAGAAGTGGAGATGGCGGAGCACCCTTCCCCGTTAATTCCGCTCCTGTAGTAGCCGAAACCGGACCTATTCTCGCTGCCCGTGTCGGTGAAACACCCGTTCTCGACGGCAGCACTTCATATTCACTACCGTCAGCACCGCTAATTTACAACTGGTCATTTACCCATAAGCCCTTTGGCAGTAAAGCGGTATTACATGGTAAAAATTCACCTAACCCTACTTTTACGGCTGATACCAGGGGTGTCTACACTATACAGCTGGAAGTTACCGCTAACGGTGTGACCAGTGAGCGTGCCATTCAAGTGGTGATAGTCACACTGGATGGTGAACCTTTAACCGGACCAGCCAACCATGTAGGCCTGTCTTCCAACTGTGTAAACTGCCATGACGGCACCCTTGTCGATCCTGGTAAATCACCGGATCATATCGGCACCAGTAATATGTGCCAGGCATGTCATACACCTCAGGGTGCTGCCATCATCCCATTCGCTGACCATCAGGAAGTCTTTGGTAATTGCAGCAGCTGTCACGACGGTGTAAAGGCTATCGGTAAGTCTGACACGCACGTAGAGACCAGCGCAGAATGTGACAACTGCCACACGACCATCTCTTTTCTTACACTTGAACTGGATGGCACTTTCGATCATAAAAATATCACCGGTGCGTGCTCAGGCTGTCATAACGGTGGTGTCGCTATCGGTAAACACGGTGCTCATACTGTCACCGATGTCGATTGCGGCTCGTGCCATACCACCGCTAGCTTCAAGGGTGCTTTCCCAGACCATACCGACCCTGCTGTCATCGACAAGGGCTGTGACTCCTGCCATGGTGCTTCTAACGGTAGTGGCGGTCTGCTCGCTAAAGGACCGATTGCTGGCCACCCTGTACCAAAAGTCGACTGTGATTCATGCCACAGAGTATCAACCTTCAGCCTCGGCGGCGTGTTCAACCACAGACTGCTCGATGCCTCTGTGCAGCCTTGCCAGTCATGTCACAACGATACCAACAGTATCAACGCCCTAGGCAAAGGCTCAGCGGCCAGCCATCAGGCCACTACAGCTGATTGTGGTTCGTGTCACAACACGACGAGTTTCGCTGATGCAATATTTGATCATACCAAGCTCACATCAACAGAGTTGAATGATTGCCAGTCCTGCCACAATGGTACTGTTGCAACTGGCATACCGCTCACCACACCGTTTTATCAGCATATGCCAACCACCGATGATTGCAGCGTCTGCCATGCACCGGGCACCTTCACCACCGGCACCTACGACCATCTAGGCGTAAGCAGCGGTTGCAACTCCTGCCACAATAACAAGATCAGTATCGGTAAACTGCTGAATCATATTCCAACTACCCCTGTTACGCAGGATTGTGCCGATTGCCATACCGTTGACACCTTTGTCGGCGCAACATTTGACCACACGGCTACCGATACCAGTAACTGTCTGACCTGTCACGATGGTTCTATCAGTAAGGGCAAGTCTTTTGGTCATGTGACCACAGCAGACAACTGCTCTACCTGCCATACCGTCGATACTGGCTACACGACGTTTGCCGGTACCTTTGATCATGCGGTTGACACAGTAACAAATAAAGATTGTGCATCGTGCCATAACACGGGAATTGCCCCGCCCAAGAAGGTAAACCATATCCCGTCTCTGGCTGAATGCAGCCAATGTCATGTCGACACTACGATCTCGGGCGGTTTTGCTTCCAACACCTTCCTGGGCAGTGTACATACAGGCATCATCAGCGGTTGTGAAGGCTGTCATGCCAACAAGACGATGCTTCCTGCTCATCCGGACCTGGTCAAGAACAGCGTTCATCTGCCGACCGCTCAGGATTGTGATGTCTGTCATACTAAGGCGGCATTCACACCTTCGGATTTCGCTCATGAAGGGATAACCGAAAACTGTTCGTCATGCCACAATGGTAGCTTTAGCAGCGTTGGTGCCAGAGGGAAAACAGCTAGCCACCCTGCCACTACTCAGGATTGCGGCGTCTGCCACAACTCAACAAATTTTGCTGACGCCACCTTCGACCATACCGGCAGGACCAGCAACTGTGCAGAATGTCATGGTGACGGTGCCGCTGGCGCAGTTACAAAGAAAAATTCTGGACATTTATCGACTAAAGAAGATTGTAGCGTCTGCCACGTGCCCGGTACCTTTGCCAACGCGGTATTTGATCATACCGGCATCGTGAACAACTGCTCATCCTGTCATGACGGTGCTGGAGCGATAGGCACCGTAAAGAACAGCGGACATCTTCCTACGACTCAGGATTGTTCAGTGTGTCATAACACCACCACTTTCGCCGGCGCAAGATTCGACCATACAGGCATCGTCGGTGACTGTGCGTCCTGTCACGACGGTGCAACGGCCATAGGTAAAACACCTCCGCCTAACCATGTGCCAACCAACCAGGACTGTAGCGCCTGCCATGTGACCACAGGATTTACACCGGCAAGCTTTGACCATGTCGGCATCGTGGATAACTGTGCATCCTGTCATGACGGCAAGTTCGCCACAGGCAAGAGCAGCACTCACGTACCGACCAACAAAGATTGCGGTGTCTGCCATAGCACCAGCGCGCCTCTTAGCTTTACCGGTGCAGTGTTCGATCACACTGGCATCGTGAATAATTGCGAGTCCTGCCATAATGGTACGACAGCGATCGGTAAAGATGCCAAGACCAGCCCTGCTCACTTAACCACCAGTCTGGACTGCAGTTCATGTCACACCACTGCAACCTTCAAAGGCGGCACCTGGGTCCACGACTCCAGCACAGCTGGAAAATGTGATTCGTGCCACAGTACAGGTGCTGGTGCGACACCTAAACCAGGTGGTCATCTAAGCACAACGGTACAATGTGACGTGTGTCACTCGACAACTGGCTGGGCACCTAGCATCTTCAGTCATGACGGCAACGTGAACTACCCTGGTGATCACAGACGTGATCCGGGCTGCAATGGCTGTCATGGTACCACCATAGATACGGATCTTCCGTACCCTCATCCGAGCTATGCACCCCCGACTCGGAGCACAGTCTATTGTGCTGCCTGTCATGCGGGTGATTTCGATCGTAAAGGTGATCATATCGGCGGAGAAAGCGGTACTGTCGAACAGAACAAGAACTGTGCTGGCAGTGGTTGTCACAAGGTCAGCGATAGCGAATTCTAAAAACCATAGAATGATCTTGATAGCTGCCTGGTAGCTGACGTAAAGGGCGAGGTTTTTAATATCTTTTCAGGTATTGATGCCTCGCTCTTTTTTTTAATAAAAGCTGCCTGAATAAAAGCTGTCTGACTCAACAACTATGGACTTTAGGGCACCTCTATTAATTGCTTGCAGCCTCTGGCTTTACGTCCAACCCAGACTCTACGTTGGTCTTTCTTGAAAGGCAACAAGCATTTCTTCGAAAGCCCGCCTTGATTCTGGATTGGACGTAAAGCCAGAGGCTGCAAGCAATTAATAG
>JADFWE010000102.1 GCA_015222915.1 Pseudomonadota bacterium
ACCAGGGCGCACGATCTGCCCAGACCGCACAGTGTATGCAAGGGCCTGAATCTGAATACAAAGATTGCAACCAGCAGAGCGAAGTCGAAGGATCTTGAAGCTTGAATGTTCCACAGAGCCTAAGATCCTTCGGCTCCACTGCGTTACGCTCAGGATGACACCAAATATTGTTGTTTTATCTTAGCGCTCTCTGCGCCTTTGCGAGATTACTGTTTTTTCTAAGGTCCGCCACACAAAAGTGAAGTTGGCAGTCGTCAGTTAAAAACAAAAGCGCTTAAAAACCGCATGCTATGTGGTACAGATGATGCTTTCTGCTTTTACTGCAAACTGACGACTGCCAACTTCTCTTTAACTGAATATCTGCTGCCACCAGCGTTGGCGGTTTTTAGGCGGGTTTAGAGCGGACTCCAGCTCTACCGGCTGAATCTTTGACAGTATCCATCCGGGCAGCGGCGGGTTATCACTAAAACCACAGGTGACGCCGAGGTTGTTCGGATCAAAGATCTTCACGAACGCCGGCTCTTCTTTATTATCGATATAGACGATACCGCAATAATCTTCCTCATGCTCCTTATGCAGCAGGGCATCGATCTCTTCGATAAACTTTAGCAGATGCTCCCTGCTCGCCGTACTGTCTGGCGGTGTTTCGCCAACGGCATAGATATACCAGTAATCATCCGCCTGTGCCCGGAACACCTGCCAGAAAGCATCGAGGTCATTCCAGCGCATGGTTGATGTGGTGTTGCCCCGATAGGCGGCTAGATATACTTCTTCTATCGACATATCCATTACAAGCCTCTATGAATGATGTGTCTGCAAATACGTGAATGGATACATGAGTGACTGCGCTAGGCGTTCCGGGTTTTCATATCGATCCAGTCATTTATTTCGCGATGACTGCGCCGCATGAAATCCGCATCTTTAAAAGCACAGGCCATCACGGTAACACCCTGCATCCTGGCCAGCAGATCCATAGCAAGGTCGGCGGCATCGTCTACACCCAATGCAGCAAACTGCTTCTGAACCCAGTCACGTAATAGTAAAAAGACCTGTTTCGACTTTTCCTGCCGACTTATTTCCGGCCGACTTAATTCCTGACCACTTCTATCCTGACGTAATCCATCAGAAGCACTATCATCATTCACTGCACCGTGTGCTTTCGCCAGCTCGGAACTCAGGGTTCCGATAGGACAACCCGACTGCAAAACATCGTCGCGCTTAAATTCCAGCATATCGGTAAACAGATGCAGACGCTCCCTGGCATCCGCTGTTGCGGCCTCACACTGCTGCAACATGGTCGATAGCTCAGCGACGCGTGAATCGACGACAGCATTCAGGATCTCGTCTTTTGTCTTAAAATAATAATAGAAATTACCGCGCGGAATACCTGTCGCATCAGAGATATCCTGAAACGAGGTCTGGTTATAACCGTTTCTGTAAAAAAGGTTATCAGCAGCACTCACGATGCGCTGACGATTGCCCTCGCCCTTAGTTCCCATAATCAGTACCCACAATAATACTCACACCTGTAAAACACGAAGACCCGCCAGAACAATCATTATTAGACGGTCGTATTACTAATATAAACACTGTAACATTAGTCACCCCAAAAAAACAATGATGAAAACACGGACTCGGCCATCAAATTGAACGCTTTATATATAAAAGATCTTAAAAAAACCTATAAAAATGGTGTGAATGCTCTTAAAGGTGTCGATCTCACTGTTAAACAGGGTGATTTTTTTGCCTTACTCGGTCCCAACGGTGCTGGAAAATCGACCGTTATCGGCATCATTTGCTCACTGGTCAACAAGACTTCTGGAAAAGTCGAAGTCTTCGGCGAAGATCAGGATATCAATGCTGCCGATGTACGCATGCATATCGGCCTGGTGCCGCAGGAATTTAACTTCAATATATTCGAGCGTGTCGGTGAGATACTGATCAACCAGGCAGGTTATTACGGCATCGACCGCAGCGAGGCAAAGATACGTGCCGAGATCTATCTCAAGCAGCTGGACCTGTGGGAAAAACGCCTGGTCATGGCGAAAGAACTTTCCGGCGGCATGAAACGCCGGCTGATGATCGCCCGCGCATTGATGCACCGGCCGAAACTGCTGATCCTCGACGAACCCACGGCCGGTGTCGATATCGAGATCCGCCATTCCATGTGGGCATTTTTAAAAGAGGTCAATGCCAGCGGCACCACCATCATCCTCACCACACATTATCTGGAAGAAGCGGAAAGCCTGTGTAACAACATCGCCATCATCGATCATGGTATCACCATCGAACAGACCAGGATGCGCACCCTGCTCGACCGTCTGCACACTGAAACTTTCATCCTGTATCTGGCCGAAGCCATCGGATCAGTTCCCGACTGTCAGGATTATACGGTCAGAAAGATCGATGAAGAAACGCTCGAAGTTGATATCAAGGACACCCAGAGCATCAGCGAGCTGTTCGGCATCCTGAAAAAATGCGGCATCGACGTCGTCAGCATGAAGAACAAGACCAACCGTCTGGAACAGTTATTTATCTCGATGCTGAATAACAATCCCAACAGGCATCATACAAATACTACAGGGACTAGCCGTTAGATGAATTTCTCTCAACAGATGGTGGCGCTGAAGACCATCGCGATAAAAGAATACCTGCGTTTCATCCGCATATGGATACAGACCATCGTGCCGCCGGCGATCACCATCGCGCTTTATTTCATCATCTTCGGTGAGATCATCGGCAGCCAGATCAGTGATATCAACGGCTTCAGGTACATGGACTACATCGTACCCGGTCTGATATTGATGGCGGTAATCACTAACTCATATTCCAATGTCGTGTCGTCATTTTTCAGCTCGAAGTTCCACCACAGCATAGAAGAGATGCTGGTATCGCCGTTGCCGAATAACATCATCCTGCTCGGTTTCGTTTCCGGCGGCGTCGCCCGGGGGCTGATCGTCGGCATTATCGCTACCGTAGTATCGATGTATTTCTCTCACCTGCAGGTGCACAGCTACCTGGTGACGTTCTCGGTGGTCATCCTGACCTCGGTCCTGTTCTCACTGGCCGGTTTTATCAATGCCGCCTACGCCAGAAACTTTGACGATATCAGCATCATCCCAACCTTCATACTTACGCCGATGATCTATCTGGGCGGTGTTTTTTATTCGATCAAGATGCTGCCGGAATTCTGGCAATCGGTTTCACTGGCGAAT
This sequence comes from Pseudomonadota bacterium, assembly GCA_015222915.1. Taxonomy (GTDB): domain Bacteria; phylum Pseudomonadota; class Gammaproteobacteria; order SZUA-229; family SZUA-229. Next base: position 3,216 of record JADFWE010000102.1, read on the forward strand.
CCCATCCTGTATATGGTG
>JADFWE010000103.1 GCA_015222915.1 Pseudomonadota bacterium
ATCTGATCCGCATGCAGATCGATGGTCAACAGTCGATCAAGCTTCACGCTTGCCAGCATGTTCGCAACCACTTTCGCCGTGATCGGCACCCTTGCCGAACGTGGCTTCCGGTCCTGACGGGAATACCCGTAATAAGGGACAACCGCAGTTACACGACGCACCGAAGCCCGGCGCATAGCGTCGATCATCACCATCAGTTCCATCAGGTGATCATTACAAGGTGAGCAGGTAGGCTGGATGATAAACACATCGCGGCCACGCACGTTCTCCAGAATCTCAACGCAGATCTCGCCATCACTGAACGTCTCTACACCGATCTTACCCATCCTGGTACCCAGGATTTCGGCGATGCGTTGAGCCAATTCAGGATTGGCATTACCCGCAAATATCATCAGCCGGCTTTCGTTGTCTTGATTCACCTTGTTAGTCTCACATTGAACTATGGTGGAGCTGACAGATTACTCTGACGGCTAAAACTTTCTTGGGCTACTGAACCCTGTAGCCAGTATTTCTGACCAGCATTCTAACATTTGGCTGGGCCGGCAGGATTTGAACCTGCGCATGCCAGGATCAAAACCTGGTGCCTTACCGCTTGGCGACGGCCCAATAAACTTATAACTTATAACTTGAAACTCAAGCTTTTCAAAACCCGGTGCAGCGGAGACTTATTCAAGCCCCTGGCAACGAAGCTGACCCATGACTCAATATCCGGGTTTTTTCTGATTTTTTGCAAAACCTGTTCAGCCTGTGATTTCGTCTGAAAACTCGAAAACACGGATGCGCCTGTGCCGCTCATACAAGCTTTCGAATATTCACCAATGATTTCAATAGCTTGACTCACCATCGGATAGCTTTCTGAAACCACCGGCGTACACACATTTCGCCACTCATGTCGCGAAAGGTCGCATAGTTTGATGGCAGAACAATCCCGTGTCAAATCAGGATTTTCGAAGACTTCTTTTGTCGAAACATGTACCGGAGGAATGAGCACCAGGTACCAGTTTTCAGCCAGCGAAATCGGACTGAGTTTTTCACCGACGCCTTCGGCAAATGCGGCAAATCCATGGATGAAAACCGGTACATCTGCACCCAGTTTCAAACCTATTTCAGCCAGCGCTTCGACACTGAATTTCATATTCCAGAGCTGATTCAAAGCAATCAATGTACTGGCCGCATCAGAACTGCCGCCACCGAGGCCGGCGCCCATGGGAATGTTTTTTTTCAGATAGATATCAACCCCAAAACGCTGGCCGTTTCCGGCCTTACCCTGACGGTTTGCAAGGTATGTCCGTCTCAGTAACTGCGCCGCCTGCACGATGATATCCTGCTGCTGCGGAACTTCAAATGCTGAAATGCTGCCGTTCTGACGATGGCGGATTATCTTTTCATCGTCCCTCGGCTCAAAGCTCAACTGATCTGAAAAATCGATGAACTGGAATACGGTCTGCAACTCGTGATAGCCATCCTCACGACGGCCAGTGATATGCAGCATCAGATTTATTTTTGCCGGTGCCGGCACGGAAAGCATCATGATAATAAGCGGTTAGTTGTCGACCAGCCACTGCCTGAACAACAGACGGATATCGAGTTCCTCGTCGTCATCACGGGTGAGATAGATCTCATGCGGCAGCAGGATATCGGTGCCGGCATATTTTTTCAGCTCGACGTTCCAGCCTTCCTGCTCCAGCAGCTTCAGCAGCCCTTTTTCATTCCAGCGGATTTTCTCAATCGACAGGTCTTTCGCCGGCAGGCCTCTTATCCAGTCTTTTATCGCGGTGACTGGAAGATCAACCTTCAGGGTCGCCTTGAAAACATCATCGATGTCCCTGACAGTTCTTTTCTTACCATCCGGATATCTGATCCGCGCTAATTCGTTATCGCCCAGTATCAGATAGCTGCCGGCACCCAGCGGGGCGATCAGACGGATCGAGTATTCATCCTCAGCCTGTTTCCAGATGATATCCATGGTTGCGCCTTCGGTCTCGGTCTGTACCCCGAGGCGACCACGAACTTCCCAGTTTTTTATCTGCTGACGTTTTTCTTTCTGCACTGTCCAGCCTGCAGGCGTCAGTTCTTTTTTCATATGCGCCTGCTGTTCAGGCTGAGGCTCTGACGCCGGTTTTTCTTCGACGCTGGCACATGAGCCAAGCATCAAACTCGACAGGCTGACGGTCAGAAACAATAATAAAAAACGAGTCATATGATTTTCACTAAGAGGAACGCGAATTTAAGACGGCGCGTTTCTACGCTCCCTGTTATTCAAACTTACCTGGCAGGCTATGGATTTATACGTTTAAGCGTCTCACGAAGTACCGGATTATCAGCATTATTCTTCTCGCCTTTTTTCCAGACTTCTCGCGCTTTATCTTTCTGGTTGGTATGCCACAGCACTTCGCCATAGTGCGCTGCTATCTCCGCATCTTCCAGTTTGGAAAAAGCTTTGGACAGCCACTTTAATGCATCATCCATCTTACCCAGGCGGTAGCTCACCCAGCCCAGGCTGTCGAGTATCGCAGGGTCATCGGGAACGAGCTCGGCCGCACGTTTGATATACTCCAATGCTTCTTCATATCGCGAGGTGCGATCCGCCAGTGTATAACCGAGTGCATTCAGCGCATCGGCATTCTTCGGTTCTTTGGAGATAACCTTTAGCAGGTCAGCTTCTGTCATATCGAGACGATCGACTTTTTCCGCCATCAGACCACGCGCGTATAACAGGTTGGTATCATCACGGTTGTACTGCAGTGCCCGGCTGTACATCTCCACGCCTTCTTTATAACGGCCTTCACTGCGCAGGATCTCACCCTGTGCAAGATACGACTTAACGCGCAGGTTCCAGTCGGTCTGATTTTCCGCCATGGCTTCGAGCTTGGCCAGACCTTCGTCCGGTTTTCCGAGCACTGCGAGCAGTACGCCGACACGCAGCTGTGCATCATAAGCATAATCACCGCTGTTCACACGCAGGAAGTAAGCCACTGCCTGCTTGTTCTCGTCACGGCTCTGCGCGATCCGGCCGAGGTAGTAATTCGCCACCGGCACTCTCTTATCGATCTCGATCAGGTATTCAAACATCTCGACGGCGGCATCGAGATCCTTGGTTTCGATATACAACAGCGCGAGGCTGAGCGCGATATCGCCGTCTTGCGGGAGGTTCTCATGCAGTACGACATACTGCGCCGTCGCTTCGGTCATCTTCTGCTGCTCTACCAGCATGCGCGCATACTGCAGACGCAAGGCGTTGTTATCCGGGTATTCGTCCAGCACCTCTTTCACCAGCAGCGCTGCTTCTGCGTTTTTTCCCTGGGCAGCGAGGATACGGGCTTTGATGATCAACACATCGTACAATTCCGGATCGATCTCAAGTACCTGATCCAGCAGCGCGATGGCCTCATCATATTTCTTTAACTGGGCGGCATAGCGCGACTGCAATACCAGCAGATGTTTATGTTTCTTATCACCCTCATTGAGCTTCTGCAGAACAATGTATGCATCTTCCGGACTGGCTTCTTTTGCCAGCAGCGTTTTGATGGCCATCGCTTCTTCACCGGACTCTTTATCGATGCCGGTAACGCTGGATTCTACATACGGCACCGCCTTCTCCGGCTGATGCAGACGCAGGTAGGTGATGGCATACATGCGTGACCGGTCACGCATATCGATATCAGATTCAGAGCCTTCACCGAGCTTCTGCCAGCGGTCGAGCGCAGCCAGTGCGCCATCATAGTCCTTACCATAAAGCGCGATATAGGCAGTACGCGCTGCTATCCGGCTGTCTTCGATCTCGGTAGAAGCCTTACTGTAATATTTTAGCGATTCCTCGATATCACCGATGTTACCAGCGAATTCTGCCGCCAGCAGGTTAAACAGCATATCTTCATCGAGTTTGATTTCCGGGTTACTGCCCGTGTCGCCGGCAGCACTTTCATCTTCGGCCGCGCTATCTGCCACATTGCTATCACCCGACTCTACAACAGACGACTTACCCTCAACGATACCAGCTGACCCAGCAGCGCCATCACCTGAAACCGGCAAGGTATCACATGCTGACAGAAACACCGGCACCACCAGTACCAT
>JADFWE010000104.1 GCA_015222915.1 Pseudomonadota bacterium
ACTTTGTCGCTGTCCGTAAGGGCACCGATGTCGATCAGCCGCGAAACCTGGCGAAATCGGTGACTGTGGAATAAGGCACTAGGCGGCCTCATTTTGGCTAGAAGTGGATATCAGGAAAAAACATTATCTCTCGCAGAGCCGCAAAGAACGCTAAGATAAAAATATTGTTTGTATGTGGCAGCGTAGGTCGGGCACTGCCCGACAGACTATAGCTAATAAGGATGCAATGAAGGTGGGCAGTGCCCACCCTGTAAAAACTAAAAGCTTTTCCTTTGCGACCTCTGCGCCTTTGCGAGAGAAATGTGTTTTGAAGTTTTTGACTTCCGCTTTGTGCCAGAGTCGACCCTTACACACCCTGAAACATGCTTGTTTTCTGATAGATATTACCCCCGTTGGCAAGGTATAATTGCCGGTATAATGATTACCACCCCTACAGCACATGTCAGTTAAACCTCCGGGCAGCCCATCAAGTGGCGCGTCAAACAGCCCTGCACGCAAACTCTATATAAAAACCTACGGTTGCCAGATGAATGAGTATGACTCGTCTCGCATATCGGATGTGCTGGGTGAGTCGCATGATCTGGAGCTGACCGATAATCCTGAAGAAGCCGATGTGCTGCTGCTCAACACCTGTTCTATCCGTGAGAAAGCCCAGGAGAAAGTGTTCTCTCAGCTTGGCCGCTGGAAGAACTGGAAAAATGACAAACCGGATCTGGTGATCGGTGTCGGTGGTTGTGTTGCCAGTCAGGAAGGTGCCGAGATCCAGAAACGTGCACCTTATGTCGATGTGGTGTTCGGACCGCAGACCATCCATCGTTTACCAGAGATGATCTCCGGTGTCAGCGATACCCATAAAAAAGTCGTCGATATCAGTTTTCCCGAGATCGAAAAATTCGACTGTATGCCGGAGCCGAAAGCCGACGGCCCCAGTGCTTTTGTCTCTATCATGGAAGGTTGCAGTAAGTACTGCAGCTTCTGCGTGGTGCCTTATACCCGCGGTGAAGAGGTCAGCAGGCCGTTTGATGATGTGCTTGCCGAGGTGGCGGGCCTGGCGGAGCAGGGTGTGCGTGAGGTCAATCTGCTGGGGCAGAACGTGAATGCCTACCGGGGTGCCATGCAGGGTGCGGACGGTGAAGAGATGTTTGCCGATCTGGCTTTGCTGATCAACTATGTCGCTGCCATCGACGGAATAGAGCGTATCCGTTTTACTACATCGCACCCGATGGAGTTTAACGATGATCTGGTCGAGGTCTATGCACAGGTGCCGGAGCTGGTCAGCTTTCTGCATCTGCCGGTGCAGAGTGGTTCTGATAAGATACTGACATCGATGAAACGTGGCCATACTGCGGAGCAATACAAAGATATCATCCGCCGCCTGAAAATCGCCCGCCCGGATATCGCCATCTCCTCCGATTTTATTATCGGCTTTCCCGATGAGACCGATGAGGACTTTGCTGATACCATGCGACTGATAGAAACGATCGGTTTCGATCAGTCATTCAGTTTTATCTACAGTGCACGTCCGGGTACGCCAGCATCGACTCTACCGGATAACACCACTGACCTGATCAAAAAACACCGTCTGGCAATCCTGCAGGATGTGATCACTTCGAACGCCAGAGCCTTCAGTGAACAGATGGTAGGTACGGTGCAGACGGTGCTGGTCGACAGCGTTTCCCGCAAGAGTGATCAACAGATATCCGGGCGTACAGAAAATAACCGCGTGGTAAATTTTACCGGTGATCGGGATCTCATCGGTAAGTTTGTCGATGTGAAGATCACAGAAGCCTGGACAAATTCTCTGCAGGGTGAGCTGATAGGACTATCTGCTATCGATGATCCTTCGACGGTAGCATCGAGCGCTGCTGTATAGATCATGTCAGTGTTATCTTTACAGGGACTATCCATGACAGAGCTAAACTTGTCCGTTCTTTCCGGGTCATAAACCTTAATGCATCATTCAGAAAAACAGGCATTCAAAGTCAGCAATACTATCCAGTTCGAACTGACGCCGGTAGACAATCAGCGTCTGCAAAATCTGTGCGGACCGTATAACAAACACATTCAGCAGCTGGAAGACTACTACGATGTCAAGATCAACTGCCGCAGTAATCAGTTTGAGGTCAGCGGTGACGGCCGGCGTCTGAAAACAGTGAAGAGCGCGATACAGACACTCTACAATGTGGCGGGTAACGAATCATTATCGCCGGCCACGGTGCAGCTGTATCTGAACGATGATTTCGAAAATGAGATGAACAGCTTTTCTAGCGATGAAGAAGGCGATGACACTACCCGGCATGTGAAAAACCGTCGAGGAAAAATCACCGGTCGCGGTCAGAGCCAGCAGCAGTATCTCGAACAGATACAAACCCATGATCTGACCATCGGTGTCGGCCCTGCCGGTACCGGTAAAACCTATCTCGCGGTTTCCAGCGCAGTCGACGCCCTGGAAAATGATCTGGTCGACCGGCTCATACTCGTGCGTCCGGCGGTGGAGGCGGGAGAGCGCCTGGGTTTTCTGCCGGGAGATCTGTCACAGAAGATCGACCCTTATCTGCGGCCGATGTACGATGCGCTGTTCGAAATGCTGGGGCAGCAGAAAGTGGCCAAATATATCGAGCGCAATATCATCGAGATCGCACCGCTGGCGTATATGCGCGGGCGTACACTGAGTGATGCCTTTATCATTCTCGATGAAGCGCAGAATACCACCATCGATCAGATGAAGATGTTCCTCACGCGCATCGGGTTCGGATCTAAAGCGGTGGTCACCGGCGATATCTCACAGGTAGATCTGCCGCGTGAGAAGACATCCGGCCTGCGCCACGCCTTGAAGATATTGTCGGATATCGATGATGTCGGTGTGACCCGTTTCCAGAAAGGTGATATCGTCAGACATCCACTGGTGAAAAAAATCGTTCATGCTTATGAACTGGATGAGTCTGATTAATCATGGCTGTTAGCGTTGAAATTTCGATCTCGGATAGTATCGAGTCCGGCGAGGATGATGTCCCCGAGCCGGGACTGTTGCAGCAGTGGGCTGCTGCGGCCTACCTCGGTGAAGCTTCGGCCATCGTCAGCATACGGGTAAGCTCATCAGCTGAAATCCAGCAGCTCAATAAAGACTATCGCCATAAAGACAAACTGACCAACGTTCTGTCTTTTCCCATGCAATTGCCGGAAGACCTCGAGATCGACCTGTCCGATGACATCCTGGGTGATATCGCCTTATGCGCCAGCGTCATCAATGATGAGGCGGTGCAGCAATCTAAATCTAAAGAAGCACACTGGGCACATATGGTGGTCCACGGCATGCTGCACCTGCAGGGTTATGATCATATCAGTGAAGCTGATGCGGCGGAGATGGAACAGCTGGAAATCGATATCCTCGAGCAGTTGGATTTTCCTGATCCTTATCGTGTGACCGAAACGGCATGAGCCAAATAACAGGATCGGAAGGATCCGGATACTATGAATCAAATGAACAAAGATAAAAAAGCCAGCTGGTTTCCGACGCTGAAGAGCAGGTTTAAAAAACCGAAAGAAGACAAGACGCAGCTGCTGAAACACCTTCGCGATGCGCAGAAAAAAGGCATCATCAATCTCGATGCCTTGATGATGATCGAAGGCGTGTTCCAGGTCTCCGAGATGCAGGTGCGCGATATCATGGTGCCGCGCTCTCACCTGGTCGTGGTGCAGGAGAACATGAGTGTGGAGGAGATGTTGACGATCGTGGCTAACTCCGGACATTCGCGTTTCCCCGTCGTCGATGAGAGTATCGACCAGGTGGTCGGCATCCTGCTGGCAAAAGATCTGACGCATTATCACGATAAAGAAAGCCGTAAAAACTTTGAACTAAAAGATATCCTGCGCTCGGTGGTTTTCGTGCCGGAGAGTAAACGACTTAACGTATTGTTAAAAGATTTTCGCGAGAGCCGCAACCACATGGCGATGGTGATCGATGAATACAGTGGTGTCGCCGGCCTGGTCACTATCGAAGATGTGCTGGAACAGATCGTCGGTGAGATCGATGACGAGCATGATGCGGCAGATGTGATCAATATCCGGCGTAGCGGTCTGCAGCGATACAGCGTCCGCGGATTGACGCCACTGGATGAGTTCAACCAGTATTTTGATTCGAAACTGACACACGATAAATTTGAGACCATCGCCGGTCTGGTGATACATGAGCTTGGACATATGCCTGAGCGCAGTGAAGAGGTTACCATCGGTGATTTTCATTTCAAGATCGTCAGCGCTAACTCCAGGCGTATCAACAGTATGCAGGTGAGCCTGTTATCAGATGATGAGAGCCTGCCAGTTATCGAGGATGAATCTGGTCATGTTGATGCAAACAAAGAAGGGCGTGCTCATACAGCTGATGATGAAAAATGAAAAATATTTTTCACAGATCTCAGCTGCCTGGTTGGCCGTTATATAGTTTAATTGCCGGCGGGTTAACAACCCTGGCTTTTGCCCCGTTTGATCTGAACTGGCTGGTGTTCTTTACGCTGGCAACGGTGTTTTATATCTGGAGCCGGTCAACGGCAAGACAGGCAGCGGTGAATGCCTGGTTCTTCGGCCTGGGGCTGCAGGGTGCAGGTGTCAGCTGGATCTATTACAGCCTTCATGTCCATGGCAGTGCGCCGGCATTTTTTGCCGGCTTGATGATCTTTCTGCTGTGCGCCTATCTGAGTATCTATACTGCACTGGCAGCCTATGTCGTCAACAGGTACCTGACGGAGAACCGCACGCTGCGGCTGCTGGTCTTTTATCCTGCCAGCTGGGTAGTGTTCGAGTGGCTGCAGGGTTATGTCATGACCGGTTTTGCCTGGATGCAGTTGGGCTATAGCCAGATCGATCTTCCGCTGTCCGGTTTTGCACCGGTGTTCGGCAATCATGCCGTAGGCGGTCTGGTCGCCATATCTGCGGGTGCTATGGCCCTGTTGCTTTCGCAGATCTATAACATGTTTAAAGGCAGCAGGCCAAAAAGCCATCAATCAGGGCGGCACTCTAAATATATCGTTATCGTGATAACACCCGTGGTGTTGATATGGCTGGGCGGCAGTCTTTTGAAGACTGTCAGCTGGACACAGGAATCTGGTGACGCTATTAAGGTCAGTATCATACAGGGCAATATCGCGCAGAAAGACAAGTGGAAGTCATACATGAAGAAGCCGACCATGGACCGGTACCTCAAGCTTTCGCTGGCACAGAAAGATGTCGATCTGATCGTTTGGCCGGAGACGGCGGTGCCGGATTACTGGTATCGGGTAACGCCTTATATCGAAAACCTTCGTCGTGAGATGGCTGTATCCGGTACCGATTTACTGCTGGGTATCTTTGTCAAAAATGATGAGCTGCGTCTATTGAACAGCGTGGTGAATATCAACGGCGGGGTCTACAAAAAAAGGCACCTGGTGCCTCTGGGTGAATATATACCGCTGCGCTTCCTTATCGAGTTTTTTAATAAATTCGTCAAGATACCGATGTCCGATATCGCGTCTGGTGATGACGGGCAGCCGCTGTTGACCGGCGCAGGCGTACCGCTAGGAGTCTCTATCTGTTTCGAAGAAGCCTTTGCCCGCGATGTGATCAAGGATTTGCCGGAAGCCAGGATACTGGTCAATGTCAGCAATGATGCCTGGTTTGAAGATTCACACGAACCGCATCAGCATCATGCCATCGCCAGGATGCGAGCTCTGGAAACCGGGCGCTACATGATTCGTTCGACCAATACCGGCATTACCTCGTTTATCGGTCCACATGGTGAAGTGATAAAACAGCTGCCGCAGTTTGAAGTCGGTGTGTTAACAGCAGAAGTGCAGCCGTTAAGCGGTGCGACACCCTTCGTGCGCTGGGGAGACGGCCTGATTGTGGGATTGTGCAGTTTGATACTTCTGGGTTTTGGATTCAGGGCTTCCAGGGATCAATAATTTATTTCTGGTTTAG
>JADFWE010000105.1 GCA_015222915.1 Pseudomonadota bacterium
AACCATTTTACTGCAGACTGCGCCTTGTAACTGCAAGCTTCAGGCCACGCAGAGGTTACAAGCAATTAATAGAGGTGCCCTTAAGTAAGGTTCAGCCAAAACCATGCCTGATTTTGCTTTCTTCTTCCTGTGCTTTGAACTGCAGGAATCGTGGTAGAAATTTATCCCAATCGATGATGTGCGCATCCAGTTCAGGGCCATCGACACAGGCATGTTTGCGTACCATCTTGCCATCGATGATTACAGGCACCATGCAGGCACCGCACATACCGGTAGCATCGACCATGATGGAATTGAGACTCGCCACGGTTTTTACACCGTAGGGCTTACTGAGGTCGCTGACTGCACGCATCATCAGTGGAGGGCCGATAGTTACAATTTCACCTAAGATACGGCCGCTGCCGTTTTTCATGTCCTCCAACATTTCCTGCAACGGGCCGGTAACAAAATCCTTGATACCAAAACTGCCATCATTGCTGGTGTAGATGACATCCAGCAGGGAAGGGTACTTCGCCTGCAGTAGTCCGATACGTTTATCAGCTTCATCCCAGAATTTCATGTCTTTGTTACGGAAGCCTGAGATCAGGGTGACGAAGTTACCCTTGCTCAGATGCTCACGCATGATGGGATAGACCGGTGGCAGTCCGACACCGCCTGCGGTAAAGACCACCGTTTCACTGTTCTCATAGCGGCGTATTTTGCTGGGCAGACCCAGCGGACCGGCGATGCCGGCAAAGGCATCACCCAGCTGCATCTGGTTGATCTTCATCGAACTGCTGCCCAGACCCTGCACGACCAGGGTGATGGTGCCTTGTCTGGCGTCCCAATCTGCAATAGTCATCGGCACCAGCTCGCCTTTTTCCCAGGCCAGTACGCGCACGAATTGCCCGGCGCGTGCAGATTTAGCTATCAGGGGAGAGTAGACAACTAATTCGACGACACCCTCTGCCAATTCTATTCTCTGCAGGATTCTCTGTGGTGCCTGTCCCTGCAGGGTATAAGCTTCGGCTGTTTTTACCAGTGATTTTATCTCACTGTCTGAGAATGGTATGTCACGGGCGATCTCTTTCGCCGCCTCCATGCCATCGCCTGCTGCCTTGATGGCGGTAGAGCCGCCGCGGTTTGCATCTCCACCGGTATAGACGTTGTCCATCGATGTCTCTTGAGAATTTTCGCGAACCTCGATGGTTCCCCATTTACTGGTCTTGAGTTCGGGTTCTGCATCTTTGATGATGGGGTTGGATGCGTTGCCTAGCGCCATGATGACAAGATCGACCTGCATCTCTTCGCTCTCACCGGTGGTCATCGGACGGCGGCGACCGGAGGCATCAGGTTCACCCAGTTCCATGACATCGAGTACGGTATGCGTCACAAAATGGGTCTTGTCGTTGCCGATGAATTCACGTGGTGCACGCAGCTGTTTCAGCTCTATGCCTTCTTCTGTGGCGTGGTGCAGTTCTTCGACACGTACCGGCATCTCATCCTGGGTACGGCGATAGACGATGGTGACCTTGCCGCCGAGGCGACAGGCTGTGCGGGCAGCATCCATCGCGGTATTGCCACCACCGATCACGATCACCTGCTTGCCCCTCACTTTTGGCAACGGTGTTTCATAATCTTCCAGATGTGCATTCATCAGGTTGACGCGGGTGAGAAACTCATTGGCCGACATGATGCCGTTCATGTGTTCACCCGGTACATTCATAAAGCGCGGCAGGCCAGCGCCAGTACCGATAAATATCTTCCAGAAGCCAGCACGTTTCAGTGCTTCCAGTGTCGTGGTTTTACCGACGATAAAGTTGGTCACAAACTTGCCGCCGAGGATGGTGATCTTTCTCTCGACATCGTCGATCAGTTCGTTAGGCAGGCGGAATTCGGGAATGCCGTAGCGCAGTACACCGCCGAGTTCGTGGAAGGCCTCGAATACGGTAACCGGGTAACCTTGTTTTGCCAGCAGGTAAGCATTGATCATTCCTGAGGGACCGGAACCGACGATTGCCACCGGTGGTTTTTCTGCTTTTGCCCAGGGGTTCTCATGATCGTCTACTGCGAAATCATCATCCGGTTTGAGTATCTTTTCACTCTGCGGCAGATACCATTCGATCTGTCCGATCTCGATAGGTCGCTTATTCAGTGTACAGACACCCTGGCACTGGATCTCTTGCGGGCAGACGCGGCCGGTGACATTGGGCAGGGGGTTGGACTCTTTGACCAGGTCAAACGCCTGCTTGAATTTACCTTCACCGATCAGGTGCAGCATTTCCGGTATACGAATCTTGACCGGACAGCCACCGTCCGCCTCTCCGCCATCGTCTCTAGGAATGCCGATCTCACAGGGTTTGTCGTCGCATTGTTTATCACGAAGAACTTCCAGCCAGACCAGCATCTCGACTTCGCGGAAACTGTAACCCAGCCCCATGTAGCCGAGATAACCCTGGTTTACCAGGTCGAAGTCTTCGTTGCGTTCTTCGGCTGGGCGAATATAGGGGGGAATGTTGTTCTCACCCGGCCAGCCTTCGGCGAGCCCTTTGAACATGGGATAGTGATCTGACAGGTGTTTGTCGATAGCCCGGATGAATTTACGTTTTTGCTTAAGCGGCAGATTCCAGATAAAGCGTAATAACAGGCTGCTGAAGTCATCGTTTCTCAGCAGCAGATCCCAGAAGGACAGGGTGAATTTTTCACTCAGTTCATCCTGATGAAATTCCCAGGTAATCGCATTGCTGCCATCATTGATAAACATCTGTTGAAAATACTGCGGGTCACTGACCAGGTGTTTCTGCAGCAGAGCGACCTGTTTCTGAAAAAGATCAACGGCTGTGCTGTGTTCCAGTTCAGCGATCTGCTGCTTGCGGTCTTCTATATGATGCCGGTTGCTCTCGATTTCGAGATTGGCCTGAAGGTAACGCTCAAGATCTTTATCATCATAGGCATCATGATGGCTACGGTACTGATTGTCTGTGTTATCTGACATATCTACTCTACCTGCACCGGCGCATGAAACTGGATGATCTCGACATCACAGTCATCGGCTACACGTGATGCCCGTTGCACCAGTTCCGGGGAGATCTCGATCTTGTCGAATATTCCCGGTATTACCCGGCTGACTTCTTTGGCTGTACCGTCGACCATGATCTTTGTCTTTTCGAATAACTCCCCCAGATCCTGGTAACAGGTTTTGCAATTGGTGCAATTGGCCATGTCAGATTCGCTGATTTCTACGAGCTCTCCGCCCTCAGAGCTTGTCGGTGTTGTTTGAGGAGAACGCTCTGCACCAGTAACAGTGTCAGTATCCGCACCGGCGACGGTGACGGGTATAACCTTGCCGGCAGGTGCGCCAGAAATACTCGCCAGCTCAGCCATGCCCCGGGCGATAGAATCGATAGAGGTTTCGCGAGCGACACTGGATTGACGATATTTATGTTGCCAGTTCTCCAGTTCCAGCTGATGTTCTGCTTCCAGCCGTTCGATATGCAGACCGCCGAGATATTCCAGCATGCGCCAGTTTCTTCTGCGTTCTTCGGTCAATTCGACCATCGCTGAAGTCATGGTGAGTTTGATCAATTTACCGTTGGCGGTAGTGGACCAGATGAAAGGTACTTTGCCGTAACGGTCGCTTTTGCTCAGATTGATGTATTCATCGATGGGCAGTGGATCTTCATCCTGGTGGACGGCGTGGAAATGCTTTTTGAAACGACCTTCCTGCGCTGCAAAGTCGGCGGCGGTGAAAGGTATCTCCAGCAAAGCAGCATTGCCTTTATCGTCGATGTAATCCAGGGTCGTGGTGATCCAGTCTTTACCAATTTCCGGGTTGCCTTCCAGTGAGAAGCGTTCGGCAAGTGTATCGCCACGGCGTGGGTCATGAACAAAAACCGGGCTCATCCGGCTTTCGATCGCCAGCATCGCACGCCGGTTACCCGCATCGTCGGCAATACCGTGTTCAGGCTGGCAGGTGGTGTAGGTATCGAACACGGCCGGGGACTCGTTATAGGTGAGAAAATCCATGACGTTTTTCATGAAGTGGCTCTGCAGCGCTGCGTTGGTCTGAATCACCAGTACCTTTGGGTGGAAGGATGCGATCAGCCCCAGTTCTTTACGGTCTTCGTGTTTGCCGCTATGGGCAACACCGAATCGGGTCAGGTCTGAATCCTGCGCGGTATAACTCGCTGTCGAGGTCTGGCCACCGGTATTGGAATAACCCCCGGTGTTGAGTACCACCACTTTGATCGGTGTCTCTGAGACCAGTAGACGCGACAAGGCGCCAAAACCGATGTCGTAGGTCGCACCATCGCCCCCCATGCTGATGACAGCTGGCAGCAGTGAGAATTCGTCTTTGGAAAAGTGATGCCAGTTAAAACATCGGAACAGGCTATCGTGTATCTCCGGATCGTACAGATCCTGCAGGTCAAGTTTGGCGGTGCGCAGGGCTGTGAAGTCTTCTACTGCGGTTGCGCAGAAACCTTCAAAAATCCCTTTTGCCACCGCCGGAGTATCCTGAAACAGGCTGTTTATCCAGGGGTCTTTATATGGGTTGGAAGGGAAGGTCGAAGCATAGACACTACTGCAGCCCGTCGCATTGGCAAACGCTGCAGGGGAAGGGCCATTGCCGGTGGGACCGCCCTCGAAAAGATAGAGGCGTTTTTCAAGTGTATCGATGGTCTTCTTTATGCGTTTTACTCGAAACGGATCATGTTTGTCTCTGGGTATCTTTTTGACTTTTTCGTTCAGCTTATCGATCAGCGCTTCCAGCTCAATGATATGGGCTTTGCGTTTTTTCTCGTGGATTGCTTTATTGGTCGCGGTGAGCAGGCGGATCGCCGTCACCTCTCCGCAGCCGCGGCAGGCGCCATGACCGCCAGTCATCGCATAATAATTATCGTGATCAAGCAGCAGGCGTTTGCTGTCACCACCGGGCTCGATAGCATTGTCGGTAAAGCGTGCCGGCGTGTTGGACGTACTGTTGAGGAACTCGAAGTTGCGGCTCATCTCGGCCTGCAGCTGACTGCTCTGCTTTTCAGCGCTCAGCGCACCCGGTCCGCAGACATCTACACATTCAAGGCAACCGGTGCATTTCCAGGGATCGATGCTGGCAGAATACAGGCCGCCTGAGCCGGCTTCATTTCTCTCCATGGCGTCGAAGAATGGACGGGTTTTTGCCACCGGAAAACACTCAAGAACTTCGATCATCTTTTCGAAATCATGTTTCAGACTGGCCCATGCCGGTAACGAGCTTGTTTCCAGTCTGGAAAGAGATTGTGAGACGATTTCGCTGAATGACGGATTATCTTTACCGATCAAGTTACGGTAAAAATCACGAACCGCTTTGGTCAGGGGGAAGACCAGCTTCGTCATCTCGGCTTGATGCTGTTCGGTAATATCGAGTTTACCGATGGCAGTTAACAACAGATCATGGATCTCATGCACCGTGTTTGGAATGGCGGCGTCGGGGCAGACCACAGCACACTCCAGGCAACCGGTGCAGAGGTCGGCGCTGTACTTCGGTGCATCGAGCCGGAACATGCCCTTGTCTTTCCAGGCAGCCGTTGCCACCGGGATGAACATGCCGCCGCCGGGCATCACCGGCGCTTCACCGATACTGCCATCTTTGATGCGATCACCCAGGATATCATCATAATAAGACTTGTTGAATAGTCCGTTTGTTACTGTGTTTACGCTGGCTCTGGACATAGCAGCGGAAACCTCGATGCCGGGTTCGACAGATTCCGG
>JADFWE010000106.1 GCA_015222915.1 Pseudomonadota bacterium
ACATGACGGTGGACGGCGCACTATTCGCCGATGATGGTGATGGTCAGTTTTCTCGCCTTTGGTCGGGTTGTTCTCTCCCAGAGATAAATTCCCTGCCAGGTACCCAGCAGCGGTTTACCGTGACTGATCGGAAAGGCGATAGTGGTCTGGGTCAGTGCGGCGCGCATGGCCTCGGGAATCGCATCCATGCTGTTATCTATCTCGTCGTTGATGCCGTCACTGCTGGGGGCCAATTGTGCCAGAAAATCGGCGGTCTGGTCTTTGATGGCTTCATCTGCCGTGTCATAGATCAGCAGGCAGCTAAGGCTGTTGTGTACGAAAAGCTGGCAGGTGCCGGTTTTGATCTTTGAATCCTGGATGACATCAGAGATGAAATCTGTGATGTCGGTCGCGCCCCGCTCCTGGGCGGCGAGTTTGATTGTGTCCTGAAATACCATATGTAAACTTGTAGCCCTGGATCTCGATCATGGGCCTCTGTTCGTGCGAACTACTCGCCCATTATGGTGACGGAGACATTGCGTTTGAAGGCGCTGGTGCGGTGCTCCCACAGAAACACACCCTGCCACAGACCGAGATCACATTTTCCTTTGAAGACCGGGATGGAGAGTGAGCTTTGGGTCAATACCGTGCGGATATGTGCGGACATGTCGTCAGGGCCTTCGCTTCGGTGTTTGTACATGCTGTCGCCGTCTTTTACCAGTTTAGTCATGTAGGTATCGAGATCGTCGCGAACATTTTTGTCAGCATTTTCGCACAGGATCAGGGAGGCGCTGGTGTGCTGGATAAAGATATGGCAGATGCCGGATTTGATTCCAGACTCCTCGATCGTCTCGGTAATCTGTTTCGTTATATTGTAGGTGCCTCGACCGGTTGTGGAAAAACGTAATTTCTTCTGGTACAGCATTGAGATACTCCGGGCCTGCCTTATATAGAGACATAAGGGAAAATTAAAAAATTGCTGCCAGAAGTCTAGTTCAATTTTCGGGGAATTCGAAAATCCGGGGTGAAACAGTGACTAAAGTGTCGAAATTTCAACGGGTTTGGTCAGGGTGATAGTTGGAGTCGGTCGTGGAGGTCGGTTTTTGACACAAAAGCGACATACACAAGGATTAAAAAACTTCACCGCCGAGGCGCAGAGACGCCGAGGAAAAGCTTTTGATTTTTGTAGGGTGGGCAGTGCCCACCTTCACTGTACCTCTATTAGCTGTTGTCTGTCGGGCAGTACCCGATCTACGTTGTTACATATGAAATATTGTTTTTCTCGGCGCCTCTGCGGTGAATAATCTTTTGACTGTCCGCTTCTGGCCGTAAGCAGACAATCTTGGTGTGGTATTAAGGTGTCAGGCACTGGTGAAAATCGAGGGCCAGTCGCCGCATTATCTCAAACCAGGCATTGTTCCATGCATTCTGACTGGCCTGAATGTTCTGCCCGAGGGGGTCAAGTGCAACGGCTTTAAGCTGGTTGCGTTCAGCCAGTGATCTGACGATGGCCGGTTCAGGCGGCTGATAGACCAGGCAGCCGATATCCTGGGTTTTGATAAGGCTGTTGATCTGGCGTATATGTTTCAGACTGGCCGCGGTCTCTTCATCAAAGGTTATCGAGTCGATATAGTTCAGCGCATTTTCCTGTTCGAAATACTGAAAAGCATCATGAAAAGCAATAAATGGCTGTTTGTTCGACTGTAGAGTCGTGTATACGAAGACTTTTGTCTGTTCGATTTTCTCCAGCAAACGTCGCAGGTTCTTTTCATATATATGAGCGTTCGCGGGCGCGTCTTCGATGAGTGCCGCTGCTATATGTCTGCTGATGGCGATGGTATTGTGTATCGACAGCCAGAGGTGTGGATCGATCTGCCGGTCTGTCAGCCCGTCTTCATGTGGCTTGCTTGCTGCGTTGGAACTGTGTCCATCGTCGGCAGGTTTATGGGAATGTTTATGACGTAAGCGTAGAAGGTGCAGGCCTTGCGTGTGCACAGCGGTAATCACCTTTGCTGTTTTTTGCTGCTTGATGATCTTGTCCAGATATGACTCCAACTGCGGACCTAACCAGATAATCAAGCGTGCCTCTGACAGCAGGCGCCGCTCAGAAGGTTTCATGTTGTAATGATGTGGTGACTGCATCTGCTGCATCAGCAGAACCGG
>JADFWE010000107.1 GCA_015222915.1 Pseudomonadota bacterium
GCCGCGCTTCGCTCGCAAAGACAAACATTAAAAGCTTTTCATTTGCGTCTTTTGCGTTATTCGCGGACTACCCGTTTTTAAAGTTTTTGACTTCCGCTTTGTGTCAACATCAGACACGAAATTTGATGCGTTTAGTTGCGCCTGTATCCTGACGTGATGGGGTAGCGCCGGTCGCGACCAAAGGCTCTCCGGGTAATGCGGATACCCGGTGCTGACTGCCGGCGTTTGTGCTCGTTGCGCTGCACCAGGTTGATCACATGCATCACATCTTCGCGATTGATACCCTGTGCGACGATCTCATCGATGGTCTTATCCTGCTCCACCGACAGGGCCAGAATCTTATCGAGGATGTCATACTCTGGCAGTGAATCCTGATCGCATTGATCCTCTCTTAGTTCGGCCGTAGGTGGGCGGGTTAACACCCGCTCCGGAATCACCTGTGAAACGCTGTTACGGTAACGGCATAATTTATAGACCAGCGTCTTACAGACATCTTTTATCGGCGCGAACCCGCCGCACATATCTCCATATAGTGTCGCGTAGCCCACCGCCATCTCGCTCTTGTTGCCAGTGGTTAACACCATACGGCCTTTTTTATTTGAGATAGCCATCAACAGCACGCCACGACAACGTGCCTGCAGATTCTCTTCGGTGGTATCGACAGGCGCATCCTTGAAAACCGGTGCCAGCGATCGCAGAAAACTGTTAAATACGTCTTCGATCTCGATCACATCGTATTTCACACCCAGCGTTTCAGCTTCTGCCTCGGCATCCTGCAGGCTCATATCTGCGGTATAACGTGACGGCATCATCACCGCTTCCACATTTTCGGCGCCAAGAGCATCGACGGCTACCGCCAGCGTCAAGGCGGAATCGACGCCACCGGACAGACCGATAACCACACCGCCGAACCCATTCTGCCGGACAAAATCACGCACCCCGGTGACCAGCGCTTTATAGATGGTGGCCTCATCTGTATCTGGTTCACGTTCATCAGCGGACAGAACTTGCTGACTGACGATATCTTTGCCATCGAAGACCAGTTCAAGCTGATCGCTTTCAAATAATTTTGCCCGTGAGACCAGTTCTGCCTGCCGGTTTATCACCAGCGAATCGCCATCAAAAACCAGTTCATCCTGGCCACCGGTCATATTCAGGTATAAGAATGGAATTTCGAACTGTCGTGCATGTTGCTGAAGGGTCGCCAGACGTTCAGCGTGCTTATCGATATGAAATGGCGAAGCGTTTAGTACGACGACCAGCTGCGCGCCCTGCGCTATTGATTTTTCCACCACAGTGGACTGCCAGACATCTTCACAGATCAGGATGCCGACCCTGTGTCCCTTTATGTCGACGACAGCACTCTCGGTGCCCGCCGAAAAATAGCGAACCTCGTCGAACACCGAATAATTTGGCAGCGACTGTTTAAAACAGATCCTCTTTATCTTGCCATCGATAAAACAGACCGCCGCGTTATACAGGGCATCTGCATGTTCAAGCGGCAGTCCGAATATCACTGCGGTATCGCCAACACTTTCGAGTAGGCGTTGCTGAATACGCAGATAGGCTTTATTTGCCTGCCGTAGAAAACCTGTGCGATGCAGCAGGTCTTCCGGCGGGTAACCGACCAGCGCCAGTTCTGGAAAAACGACAAGATCCGCACCCTGCTCACTGGCTTTGATCGAGATATCGATTATTTTATCGGCGTTGGCTCTGATATCGCCGACCTGAAATGTGTCCTGTACCAGAACGATCTTTAGCATTGATGGGTTTGTCATATCTTACTGCCTTTTCCTGTAACGACCTCGTACCGACCCTGTACCGATATCAGAGAGGGGAAGGCAATATTACGGCAAGATTTTAGCATGACTGGAATCAGCTTTAGGCAAATATACCACCCGGTAATTAATTAACAGCTATACTCTTTCCAATAAAAACTCATACTTTTAAAAGCGATATATAGTGGCGAAAAACCGGACCGACATTACCGATAATATTTTTTTTCAGAGCATGTCAGATGCCTGGTACCGGCTGCGGGTATTCAATTATTTCCGTATCTCACTCGCACTTTTTTTTATCACCATCTATCTGAACGGCTGGTTACAGCAACTCATCTCCAGCAAGTTCACGCACCCTGACCTCTTCATCATCACGGCTTTTGTTTATCTGACTGCCAGCGCATTTTTCACCACCGGCATCACCTACCGAAAACCGGCGCTACCAGTACAGCTCGTCGCACAGACACTGGTGGATATCTCGTGCATCATCCTGATGATGCATGCTACCGGCGGTGTGCGTTCAGGCCTGGGTATGTTGCTGATCGTCACCATCTCGATGACCAGCCTTTTCATGCAAAAACGTTTCACCCTGCTATTTGCGGCTATCACGGCTTTAATGATCATTGCCGAGCAGGTTTACTCAGACTTCTCTTATCAGGATTATTCTCCGGCTTTCACACAGGCGGGCCTGCTCGGCATCCTCATCTTTATCTCTGCCTTCCTGTCCAGCTACACCGCCAAACGCTTACGAGAGACTGAAAAGATAGCTGAAGAGACCAGCCACGAACTTGAGACCCTGGTGCAGATGAATGAGCACATCATCAAGAGCATGCGCACCGGCATCATGGTGATAAAAACCAACGGCCAGATCCTGATGGCAAACAATGCCTCCCGTGAACTGCTGGGTAATGTCAGTATCGACAAGCAGACAAATATCAAAGATATATCGCCGGAACTCTATCGACGCTTTACCGACTGGGATAATGATACGGTGCAGAACCATCGGCCTATCCAGCAGATGCAAGGTCTGCCTGATCTCCAGCCGGGGTTCAGCCATATCGACAAAAATCGCGGTTTTAACGAAGACCAGATCAATACCGATGAAGCCCGAACACTGATCTTTCTGGAAGACGCCACCCAGCTGAGCCAGCGTTTCCAGCAGGTGAAACTCGCCTCACTCGGCCGTCTGACGGCCAGTATCGCGCATGAGATCCGTAACCCGCTGGCTGCGATAAACCACGCCGGTCAGTTGCTCAGCGAAACTTCTGAAAACGCAGCCGATAAAAAATTAACCGGCATCATCAACACCCAGGTCAAACGTCTGAACGGCATCGTAGAAAATGTACTGCATCTGTCGAGACAGCAGCGCGGTACACCCGAAGTGCTCAATCTTCAGCAGTGGCTGGTACAGTTCAGAGAAGAATTTATCTCCACCCATAAACTACAGGCCTATCAGATACACATACAGATCACTCCGACCTCTACAAATATATTATTTGACACCAATCAGCTGCATCAGGTGATGTGGAACCTGTGTTCGAATGCGCTCAACCACAGCAATATGGATACATCGAACATCATGATCAATATCCAGGGTGGCATCGATAGTGATGTTCAACAGCCTTATATCGATATCATCGACAATGGGCAGGGTATCGATAAAGAAACACAGTCAAATATTTTCGACCCTTTCTTCACTACCAGCTCAGAAGGAACCGGGCTTGGCCTGTATATAACCAAGGAAGTCATCGAAAGTAATCGTGCTAAAATTCGCCTTATATCACCAGCGACTGGCGGCACCTGTTTCAGGATATATTTTTTACAGGCGCAATAAGACCGATGAAGAATCTTATCCGCTTCAAGATACATTTTTGCAAACGGTTTATACAAGTATTAAACAACTAAATATACGCAACATATAATGACAACTAAAAAAGTCCTTATCGTAGACGACGAACCTGATATCTGCGAACTCATCGAAATAACCCTGATGCGCATGGATATCGCGTCACAATCAGCGCTGAATATCACTGACGCCAAGCTGTTGCTGGAAACCGAACATTTTGACCTGTGCCTGACCGATATGCGTCTGCCAGACGGTAACGGCATCGATCTGGTCGAACATGTACAACAGAACTATAGCGATCTGCCTGTGGCGGTCATCACTGCACACGGCAACATGGAGTCTGCCGTCAAAGCATTAAAGGCCGGCGCCTTTGATTTTGTGTCTAAACCTGTCGACATCCAGATCCTGCGCAACCTGGTATCTTCCGCGACCACGCTACCCGAAAAAACGGAACAAAAAAAACCGGTAAAGAACCAGTTGAGCATTACCGGTAAATCACCCGCGGTCAGAGAACTGATGAAAAACATCAGTAAGCTGGCGAGGAATCAGGCACCGGTATTTATCCATGGTGAGTCAGGCTCAGGTAAAGAACGCGTAGCCAGGATGATCCACCAGCAGGGCTCTCGCAGTGAAGGCCCTTTCGTACCAGTCAACTGCGGCGCTATCTCAGCCGAGCTGATGGAAAGTGAATTTTTTGGCCACCTCAAAGGCAGCTTCACCGGTGCGCATTCAGACAAACAGGGTTTATTCGAAGCCGCCAATAGCGGCACCCTGTTCCTCGATGAGATAGCAGAGCTGCCACTGAACATGCAGGTAAAACTATTACGCGTCATCCAGGAAAAAGCGGTAAGAGCCGTAGGTGCTGCACAGGAAGTCCCCGTCGATGTCAGGATTCTCAGCGCCAGTCATAAGAACCTGGTACAGCTGGTTGCCGATGGTGCCTTCCGTGAAGATCTCTATTACCGGGTCAATGTGATCGAGCTCACTATCCCACCGCTACGTGACAGAAAAGAAGACATCCCACTGTTCGTAGAACAACTACTCGACGGTATCGCAACAAAGATGGGCATGGATATTCCCGTCATCGAAGATGAGGCCATGGAAGCACTTCATAACTACCACTTTCCCGGCAACGTCCGCGAGCTGGAAAACATACTGGAGCGCGCCCTGGCGTTATCCGATGATAACCGTATTACCCGGCAGGGCTTACAGCTAAAACCTGCAGCAGTAAATGGTGCTATCAAGACGCCCGATGATTCAAGCACTGCAGATAACGACACCATAGACCCGATGGATCTGGCGGGACAGGAACGAAACAGTATCATGCAGGCACTGGAAAAAACCCGCTGGAATAAAACCGCAGCAGCCAAACTGCTGGGGTTGAGTCTGAGGCAGCTACGCTATCGCCTGCAAAAATTAGATATTGAATAACCGACCTTAACGACCAGATCGTATAAACGCTGCTCGCTCTGCATCCATCACCTGGGAGATACCAACCAGCAGACTTGTCTTTAACCTTCGCTTATCGATTGGCACAGTTATCGAACGAAACTGTATCCGCCGGGTATAAAGGTCAGTCAACTTACTTGCACTGGAGACAATCCTTGGCTTACGCCTGGCAATTCGCTTGAAGACAGATATGATCTCAGCGATGGTGGTTGAATGTTCGGACGCTATTATCTTTGTAAAGGCCCCATACTTCCCACTTAAGACCTGCATTGCCTCCCCGATTAGAAATGCCGCATCATCGACCGCGATATAATCACGGATCGTGTCGAATGGCACATATATATGCACTATCTGGTTCCCTAATAAACAACGTGCGATATGTGCGAGCAACCCCTGTCTTTTACCGTCTGCCTGGCCAGGACCGTATAGTGTAGATATCCGTGCTAATAACACTGTTACCCTGTTATTATTTCTGGCAAAGTCGCTTAACAGTCGTTCCTGTTTAAGCTTTTCTTTTGCATAATCGGTAGTTGGCGCAACCGCCGTATCTTCTGTAATGATGTCATCGCTTGCACCGGCATAAATCGCTCCTGCCGAGCTGGAGAAAGCAAGACCGCCATCTGCAGCCATTAATGCTGGTTCTGACTCAATCAACTTTAGTACAGTCGCTAGCGTTCTGCTCTCTGTTGCAAGCTCTTCCTGATCGCTACTCATAGTACCGATGCCTGCAGCCCAGTAGATCTGCCAGTTATCGTCACCAGCAAAATCAGCGAACGCTTGAACCGCAGTTAACAGCTGCCTGTGAAGCACTGCTTCATCATGCCAGCAAAAACGTTCAACTTGCACAAACAAACGTGTGCCCCTGCGTTGAAGTGTTCGCTGCAGCGCTGATCCTAATAATCCATTAGCGCCTATAATCCAGGCAACGGTCATCTCCTTATTTCTGGCCGTGTCGGTTTTGTACTGACCACATACAAGGGTTTGCCC
>JADFWE010000108.1 GCA_015222915.1 Pseudomonadota bacterium
CCTTGTCAGCCTTGAGCAGCGCCTTTTCAGCGTCAGCAGCTTCTTTTAACTGGGCCTTGGTCTGTTTGAGTTCGTTTTCCAGTGCTTTAAGCTGCTTATCCAGTTTTTCTTCCAGAAGTTTTTCATCGATCGCTTTCTGCGCTTCTTCCTGGATTTTTTTCTGTGCCTGCAATTTCTCGGTCTCAGCCTTTTTCTTGGCGGCTTTGACGACTTTTTTATTGATAACTTCCGGCAGTTCTTTCTTGATGTCCAGCTTTTTGACCCGGGTATTGCCGCTCAGGGTTTTAATTTTCTTGCGCGGTCGGATCTTGGGTGCCGGGGTCGCGATACGGGTGTGCGTGACGGCAGGTTTCGCATTTTTGGCCGGTTCGACCGCCGGTGTCAGCATCGGTTTGACCGGTGTGCGCTTCGGTCGTAGGCCGCGCAGTGCGGATTTGACACGTTTGGTGACCTCTTCGACATCGCCATGTGCTTCGAGAATGTGCAGGGTGCCTTTGTGCTTATAGTAGTCACTTAACGGTTGTGTCAGTGTTTCGAATATCTGCAGGCGTCGTTCGATGACTTCTTCGTTGTCATCGGCACGGCTGTGCAGGCTGCCACCGCATTCGTCGCATTTATCGTCGACGGCTGGTGGCTGGGTGAACAGGTTGAACAGTGCGCCGCATGAGATACAGGTCAGGCGTCCTATCATGCGCTGTACCAGCATCTCGGCGTCGACATCAAACTGCAGCACAGCATCGATCGGCCGGCCCAGTTTATCGAGGATGTTATCCAGTGCTTCTGCTTGCGCGATGTTACGGGGGAAGCCGTCGAGTATGAAACCCTGATCTGAATCAGGGCGGATGATGCGCTCACGGATCATGCCGATGACGATATCATTGGGAACCAGCTGGCCAGCGTCCATGATGGCTTTTGCCTGACGCCCCAGAGGTGTCTGGGCGGCGACGGCTGCGCGCAGCAGATCCCCCGTTGATATCTGCGGGATATGGTATTTCTCGGTCAGGTATTTGGCCTGCGTGCCTTTGCCTGAACCGGGTGCGCCAATCAGGATTAATTTCATAGCTTGTTCCCCGTCACCTGTCATTTTTATTATTCAGTGACTTATTGATTTCTCTTGTCGTTTGCGGGCAGTATGACATGCCCCGCAAACGGTCCCTTTTATTTATTTAACTGGATTCTATCGATTGTTGAGAAATTGTCGAGCCTGAAATGCAGTAAACGCTATATAATTGCGCATATATTTCTGTTATTTTGTCTTTTTTCGTGATATTTCGCCTGATGACGAGTCTGACGTTGAGTGCCAACCAGTGCTTCTAAAAAAATAATAGCTTACATAAAAATAATAATAGCCGCTTAGCTGAGTCGTTTTTATCCTATGTCATATCGGTCATACGTTTCTGATCATTCCTACGAAGCGAGTATCTTCAAATTTCGCGCCATCGTAGCGGCGATCATCAGCTTTCTGCTGCTGTGTGTGCTGTTGTTCCGGCTGGCGTGGCTGCAGATCGTGGATTATGATCGTTTTGCAAATTTATCTGAGAATAACCGTATCAGGCTGATGGAGCTGCTGCCTACGCGCGGATTGATCTTCGATCGTAACGGTGTGATCCTCGCTGAAAACAAATCCACTTTCCACCTTGAGATCATCCCGGAGCAGGTCGAGGATATGGATGCCACCCTCGAAGGTCTGGCCGAGCTGGTGACCCTGACGGAGAGCGAGATCGAGCGTTTCCGGGATCAGCTGCGGGTGCGCCGTTCATTCCAGAGTATCTCTCTGCGTACCCGCCTGAATGAAGAGGAGGTGGCACGCCTGGCGGCCAATCGCCACCGTTTTCCGGGCATGGATATCAATGCCCGTCTGAGCCGGTATTATCCGCAGGGTACGGCAGTGGCTCACGCTGTCGGTTATGTCGGTCGCATCAATCAGCGGGAACTGACCGTTATCGATGAGGGTAACTATCGCGGGACCACGCATATCGGTAAAACCGGGCTGGAAAAATATTACGAAGCAGAATTACACGGCACGGTCGGACGTCAGCGGGTCGAGGTCAATGCGCAGGGACGGATCTTGCGGGTGATCGATAAGATCGCGCCCGTGCCGGGCAATGATCTGGTGCTGAACCTGGATATCGAACTACAGCGCATGGCCGATGATGCGCTGGGCGAGTTTGCCGGCTCGGTGATTGCCATAGAGCCGCACACTGGCGGTGTCGTGGTCTTTGTCAGCAAGCCGGAGTTTGACCCTAATCTTTTTGTACATGGCATCAGTCATAAACAATACAACTACCTGCAGCATGACGTGGATAAACCGTTGTTCAACCGCGCCTTGTTCGGCCAGTATCCGCCGGGTTCTACATTTAAGCCGTTTATTGGTCTGGCAGGTATCGAACAGCGGCGTTTCGGGGTGAAGGAATCCATCTACTGTCGCGGGCATTACCTGCTGCCCGGTGATAAGACCGAGCGTAAATATCGTGACTGGAAAAAAGCCGGGCATGGTGAAACTGACTTTACCAAAGCGATAGAGCAGTCGTGCGATGTGTATTTCTATGAACTGTCCCACCGTATGGGTATCGACAGTATGCATGATTTTCTGGCGCAGTTCGGCTTCGGTGAGAAAACCGGGATCGATCTGCTCGGTGAACGCAGAGGACTGTTACCCTCAACCGACTGGAAAAAACGGACACAGCAGACTGTCTGGTATCCCGGTGAGACCCTGATCGCTGGTATCGGTCAGGGATATATGCTGACCACGCCGGTGCAGCTGGCGGTGGCGACAGCCGCACTGGCTAGCCGGGGAGAGAAGATCGTACCGCGTTTACTGCGGGAAGTGCATGTATCGGTAGACGATACAGTGAAGAAGCGGGAGCCGTCCCGGACCATGATCAAACTGCGCAGGGAGGGTAACTGGGATGTACTGTTTAATGCTATGCGTAAAGTCGTTCACGGCAAATGGGGAACCGCACGTGCTACCGGCTGGGGCATGAAGTTTAAGATGGCTGGAAAAACCGGCACCGCACAGGTATTCGGTATCGCTCAGGACGAAGAGTATGATGCCGAAACTGTGGCCAGAAAACTGCGTGATCATGGCCTGTTTATCGGTTTTGGCCCTGTTAAAGACCCGGTGCTGGCGGTGGCAATAATCGCGGAAAATGGTGAGCATGGCAGCGCCATGGCGCCTATCGCTAAAAAATTGATCAAACGGTATATGGAAAAATATGCGGACCAGTAGTGCACAATTTTTTGATTCTGCTTATCAGAGCAGGACTTCCCGGTTTTTGCAGATGCTGCATATCGACCCGGTGTTGCTGGCCAGCCTGCTGTTATTGATGGTTGCCGGTCTGGGCATCCTGTACAGCGCTTCTGATGGCTCCATGGATATCGTGCAGCGGCAGCTGGTGCGCCTTGCCATCGCCTTTGCCGTGATGTTTTTCGTCGCGCAGATCCCGCAGCACACTCTCTATGTGTGGGCGCCGTGGTTTTTTATCCTGGGGATTATCCTGCTGGTACTGGTACTGGTCGCTGGCGATGTCGGCAAGGGCGCGCAGCGCTGGCTGAACCTGTACGTGATCCGTTTTCAGCCATCGGAGATGATGAAGCTGGTAACCCCGATGATGCTGGCCTGGTATCTGTGTGAAAAGCATTATCCGCCGAAGTTCAGCGCGCTGATCATCTCACTGCTGCTGGTGATATTACCGACATTGCTGATCGTGAAACAGCCGGACCTGGGTACCTCCCTGCTGGTAGCCGCTGCCGGGTTTTTCGTGGTGTTTTTTGGCGGAATCCGCTGGCGCATCCTGTTTGCGGCACTGGCCAGCGTCATCGCGCTGGTACCGGTGGCCTGGCAGTTCATGCATGATTATCAGAAGCAACGGGTGCTGACGCTGCTCGACCCGGGCAGTGACCCATTGGGCTCGGGCTACCATATCATCCAGTCGATGATCGCCATCGGTTCTGGCGGTATCTATGGTAAAGGCTGGTTTAACGGTACGCAGTCGCAGCTGGATTTTATCCCGGAGCGAACGACCGACTTTATCTTTGCGGTATTTGCGGAAGAATTTGGTATCATGGGCGCGATAGTACTGTTATTTCTGTACCTGTTTATCGTGATACGCGGGTTATATATCGCGGCAAACGCGCAGGACAGCTTTGGCCGGTTACTGGCCGGCAGCCTCAGCCTGACATTTTTCGTCTACCTGTTTGTGAATGTCGGCATGGTATCAGGTATCCTGCCGGTGGTCGGTGTACCGTTACCGCTGGTGAGTTATGGCGGTACCTCGATGGTAACGCTGATGGCCGGATTCGGTATGCTGATGTCGATCAGTACGAATCGTCGCCTCGTGGCCAAGTGATCAGCCGAAATATATGAATTTAAAAGATGTTGTTGTAGGGAGTTAGAATGAAAAAGACCAAATTATTAAATACTGTGCCGGGCTGTATGCAGCGCGGCGTACCTGGCAGCGTACTGAGCAGGGCGTCCGTGATGATGCTGTTTTGTCTGCTGACCGCCTTCGCCACAGGTGTACAGGCAAAGGATGCTGTCAATTATGCGGAAAGAGCAGATGTAA
>JADFWE010000109.1 GCA_015222915.1 Pseudomonadota bacterium
TAAAAACATTGCTCGCGCAAAGCCGCAGAGACGCGAAGATAAAAACAAAACTTTTTTGCCTGTCATTGCGAGCGAAGCGCGGCAACCCCAACTTAGATAGCACGGTTGCCTGATAGAGATTGCCGCGCTTCGCTCGCAATGACAAATCTCAAACGCTTTTCCTTTGCGTCTTTGCGGCTCTGCGCGAGAAATTTTGTTTTTGCTTAATGTCTGCTTCTAGCCGTAAACGGTCATTGTTTTTTAATAATGTGGAGGCGGGGTTTCTTCGCTTTCGTGTGCCACGGGCGATGACTGCGATGCTTTTATCTTTTTCTCTAACTGTGATACCTGCAGCTCTAGCAGATCGATAGCGCCATACTGTGCGATGATGGTCTTGTTCAGTACTTCGATGGTGTCTTCGAGGTGGGTCAGGCGGACCTCCAGCTCCATTACTCTGCTGTCGAGCGCGCTGTTGTCCGGTTTGCTGTCCATCTACACTTCCGCCGTTTCATTTTTTGATACCTTGCAGGTCAGTTTTGTTGCGCCTGCAACGGCCACCGGCATGGCGAAGAAATTAACTATCGGTATGCTGGTCAAGATGAAAACTGCACTGCCCAGTCCGAGAGAACGCATCCGGTTTTTTCTGTTATAGCTCTTTATATCTTCGAAGAAAAGTCCGTGGTTCGCCAGCGGATAGTCGTTATATTCCAGGGCAAAGAACCAGGCCGCAAATAATATCCAGAGAAAAGGTGCGACGATGTTAAGCCCCGGGATGATGGTGATGATGAGCAGCGGGATAAACCACTTTATCGCATACAGGATTTTTTGCAGCTCAGACTTGATGGTTCGCGTCATCAGCCTTATAAATCTGTCGCTGTTGATATCTTCCGGCTTCTGCCCGGTAAAAGTCGCTTCGATACGCGCTGACAGCAGGCTGTTAAACGGTGCAGCGATCAGGTTAGCGATAACGGTGAAGGTGTAGAACACGACAAGAAACATGGCGATGGCGAATAATGGCCAGATCAGCCACTCCAGCCAGTCTAACCAGCCCGGTAACAGTTTTTCCAGCCAGCTGTCGAGTTGATCACTTAATAATTTTGTCGCCAGTGAGAACAGCGCAAGATTGATAATAAACGGGATGATAACGAAACGTCTGACGCCGGGCTTAAACAATAAGCCGAAACCGCTGAAACAGTCGAGAAAGCCTTTTATAAATGAAACCACGTTGAAACCAGTGAATAATGAAAAATGTTAAAAAACAGGTTTTGAATTATACCTTGTTTGGTTTGAGGAGGGAGGCACCAATTTTAAGTTTGGATTAACGCTACAAAAATACATGTCTAAAATTTGTACTAACCCATAAGGTTATATGAGATCTGTGTTTTTCGTTTTCCACTTTTCATTTTTCATTTTTCATTGCACGCTCCGCGTGCCAGCAGCGCACTGCCAAAACAAGCTTCGCTGTGTTTTGCCGGCAGGATTTCTATGCCAGTAAGCCGTTCGCGAATTTTTGTCCATGCCGGGTTTTTACTGCCACCGCCAGCGGTGAATATCCTTTTTACCGGTACTGTGCCCAGCGCCTCAAGTTTTTTATAACCTTCGGCTTCGATGTTCGCTATGCCTTCCAGCAATCCCTGAAAAAACACCAGGTCTGATCCAGGCCGCGGGCTTATTCTACTTTGTTTATGACTGTCATTCACCGGGAAACGTTCACCGGTGTCAGGCAGCGGGTAATAATCCAGCCCCGTATTTTTTTCGGGTTTCAGTTGTGGCGTCATTTCAGCGAGTTGAGCCGGTGAGAAATGCTGTAATAATACAGCACCGCCGGAATTCGATGCACCGCCTACCAGCCACTGATCATCTAAACGGTGGCTGTAGATGCCGTACTGCGGATCAAATACCGGCCTGTCGGAAAAAAGTTTGAGCACCAGTGTGCTGCCCAGCGAGGTAACGGCGTCACCGGGTTGGCTTGCGCCGCTCGCCAGCACCGCCGCGTTGCTGTCCGTGGTGCCGGAGATGACGGAACAGTCATCTGCCAGCTGGTATTTGTTGATCAGCGCCTTCTTTACCCGACCGATTCTGCTGCCGGAGGGCACCACTTCAGGCAACAGGCTTATCCTGATATTGTCCAGCAACCACGATGGCCATCGCTGCTGGACACTGTCGTAACCCAGTTTCAGGCAGTTGTTCTCATCACTGATGCCGTATTCGCCGGTCAGTGACGATGCCAGCCAGTCAGCCTGGTGACAGAGTATTGCGGTATCCGGATGCCTTTCCAGCAGGTTTAACGCTTTTGCCAGTGATGAGCTGGCGCCGTGCACCGCTGTTTCTGCTGGCGCAAAGTGGCTGATGATCTCTGCCTGCTTCTGGTTTTGCTGGTCGTTATACATCAGGGCGGGGGAAAGTGCCGTGCCGTCTTTTTTACAGGCGATCAGCGTGCTGGACGTGCCGTCGATGGCGATGGCAGCGATCTTGTAGCCACCCTGATGCTCGCCATCATGAAACTGCTGAAGCGCCAGACTGACTTCTGACAGCAGTTTATCGAGCTGTGGCAACCAGAGGTTTGGATCCTGCTCATTCCTGCCGTCTACCGGTGTGCGGGATGGAAAAGCGATGCGATAAGCGGCGAGTTCACGCTCATCTTTATCGATGCAGACTGCCCGAATGCCGGAAGTGCCGATATCGATACCGAGAAAAGCGGCGGCAGACATGTTGGTTCGATCTGGCCTGGATCAGGGCAGCGAGACGACGGCCGGTGGTGTCCAGTCCGCTGCTTTGTGTTCGGCAACAACAGAGGTGTAGACACCGCCGCGCACATTGAAATCTGCGGTCAATCGCATGAAGCGAGGCTGACAGGCATCGACCAGGTCGCTCAATATCTCATTGGTGACGGCTTCATGAAAAGCGCCTTCCTCACGGAATGCCCAGATATATAATTTAAGTGATTTCAACTCGATACAGC
This sequence comes from Pseudomonadota bacterium, assembly GCA_015222915.1. GTDB lineage: Bacteria > Pseudomonadota > Gammaproteobacteria > SZUA-229 > SZUA-229. The sequence continues at coordinate 2,942 of JADFWE010000109.1, forward strand.
TACTTTCTGGCACATATTCGAGGTGCAGGGTGGCGAAATCCGGCTGTCCGGTTTTCGGGCAGAGACAGGTGAATTCCGGCAGATCGATACGGATAGTGTAATCACGCTCGGGTGTCGGGTTATCGAAAGTTTCCAGGGTTTTGGTCGGCTGTGTTGCCATTGTGCATCGCTCTCTGCATGTCATATAAAGGACGGCATTATACCGAAGGCTATATGCTAATAATAGCTTGCAGGATACGTGATCGTGCGCAATTATCAGTAGCTGTCACATGGTGTTAAGTCAAAAGCGTTAAAACATTTCACCATAGAGAGCACAGAGTTTGTTATTAATCGCACCTGCGGCGCAATTACTACTAAATATCTTTTCTCTGTGTGCTCTGTGCCTCTGTGGTGAAAAATCTTTTGACTTTTAAATTCAGCAGCTTACAAAACCTTGCTCGACAGCCTTTGTAATCGCTGTGTATCGCTTTGAAAAAATACTTGAAATGATGCAAAAAAACAGCCTCAAAAAGCAGGGTGAGTTTATGTAAAAGCCTGACGAGTCATGTAAACTAGCTGCACGATTTTGGACAGCATCAGCACAATCTTCTGGTCCTGCCCTCATCATACTTTCTAACCAGACTATCTGAAAAAATACTAAAAACTAATGCGTTTAAGCAAGATCAAGCTCTCAGGATTCAAATCCTTTGTCGATGCCACTACCATCAATCTGCCCAGTAACCTGACCGGTATCGTCGGCCCTAACGGCTGTGGAAAATCCAATACCATCGACGCGGTTCGCTGGGTGATGGGTGAGTCTTCTGCCAAGCATCTGCGTGGCGCGTCTATGGATGATGTCATTTTTAACGGATCTTCATCGCGCAAGCCGGTCGATTTGGCAGCGGTGGAACTGGTCTTTGATAATAGCGAAGGCAAGCTGGGCGGGCAGTATGCCAATTATGCCGAGATCTCGGTTAAACGTCAGGTAACCCGTGACGGTGCTTCTAAATACAGCCTGAACGGCACCCGCTGCCGCCGCCGTGATGTGGCCGACCTGTTCCTGGGTACCGGTCTCGGCCCGCGCAGCTACGCCATTATCGAACAGGGTATGATCTCGCGACTGATCGAGGCAAAACCGGAAGAGCTGCGCAGTTTTCTGGAAGAGGCTGCCGGCATCTCCAAATATAAAGAACGTCGCCGTGAGACCGAGACCCGCATCCGCCACACCCGTGAGAATCTTGAACGTCTGTCTGACCTGCGTGAAGAGATCGAGAAACAGCTGGCAAAACTGCAGCGCCAGAGCCGCAGTGCCGAACGTTATAAAGAGTTAAAACAGGATGAGCGTGAGCTAAAAGCAGAACACCTGGCCCTGCACTGGTCTGAGTTGAAAGTCGAACTAGACAGCCGTGATCAGGAGATTCAGAGCACCGAGACAGCGCTTGAGCAGGTCATCGCAGAACAGCGTGCCACCGAGTCGAAGATCGAATCCTTCCGTCAGCAGGGCACTGAATCGAACGAGATATTAAATAAGGTACAGGCAGAATATTACCGCCTGGGTGCGGATATCTCTGCCAAAGAACAGAACATCAAACATCAGCAGGATCTGCTGCAGCGCCAGCAGACCGATCTGGAGCAGATCGAGATTGCGCTACGCGATGCCACACAGGCCCTGCAGTCGGACAAGCAGTCGATCGAAGAGATCGAGCAGAGTCTGGCGGCAGAAGAGCCACAGCTGGAAGGTTTGAAAACGCAGGAACAGGAAAGTACCGAGCTGTATCAGCAGGCCGAGCAGGCGATGGTGAGCTGGCAGCAGTCCTGGGACGAGATCAATCAGCGTTATTCGGCTGAGAGCCAGAAAGCCCAGCTGGAACGTTCACGCATGGAGCAGCTGGAACGCCAGGTCGACCGGCAGAAACAGCGTCTACAGAAAATCGATATCGAAAAGCAGGCTCTGCGCGGCGAGAATCTGGAAGAACAGATCGCCGATCTGAGAACACTGTTGAGTAAAGCCGGTGAAGATAAGGTCGAACACGAGCAGCAGCTGAGCGATGCTATCGCCAGTATCAGATCTACCCGCGAAAATATCGTGGCTATGGAGCAGCAGTCGGCTGATGCCCGCCGCGGCATCAATCAGGCGCAGGGCAGCCTTTCATCGCTGGAAGCGTTGCAGCAGGCAGCACTGGGTAAGACCGACAAGGCCATACAGCAGTGGCTGGAAAAGAGCGGCATCAGTAAAAATGCACGATTTGCCGAACAGCTGAAAGTCAACGA
>JADFWE010000012.1 GCA_015222915.1 Pseudomonadota bacterium
ATACAGCGGGTCCTGCGATCAATCCACTGATCAAGATCATCAACATCGTTGCTCTGATGATGATACCACTGCTTTAATAGCAGCAACTATCATCGTAACGTATAAACGTTACACATAAAAAAGCCGGGGCACTTTGTGACCCGGCTTTTTTATTTATCTATTAAATTTCCTGCTTCAGGTTTAAGATGATAATCAGGCTAATTAAGTGGACTCACCTTTATTTATGGTTCGCTGCTCTTTATAGTAGTTAATCAGGCCATTGGTAGAGCTGTCATGCGAACTCGTCATCACATCATCATTCAGTTCCTGCAATATCCCCGATGCCAGCTGCTTACCAAGCTCGACTCCCCATTGATCAAAAGAGTTGATGTTCCAGATAATACCTTGAACAAAAATCTTATGTTCATACAGCGCGATTAGCGAACCCAGCGTTGCCGGGCTGAGACTGTTAAACAAAAATGTGCTGGTGGGCCGGTTTCCAGGAAAGATTTTATTTGGCAGTAACGCTTTTATCGCCTTTTCATCAAGCCCTTCCCCTTTGAGTTCCGCATAGGCCTCCTGTTCTGTTTTACCTTTCATCAAAGCTTCAGCCTGTGCGAATACGTTAGACATCAAGGCTCTATGATGGCGCGCGATACAATGAAAGTTTGATATCGGCGCAAGGATATCAGCTGGCACAAGTTTTGTGCCCTGATGCAGCAGCTGAAAAAATGCATGCTGCGCGGCGATGCCTATCTCACCGAACAGTACCGGTCCTGTCGTGTAATCGACTACATCTCCCTGACGATCGACGGCCTTGCCGTTACTCTCCATATCCGCCTGTTGCAGATAAGCAGGGAATTTATGCAGGTGCTGATCATAAGGCAGCACGACCGTTGACTGCGCATCAAAAAAATTGTTATACCAGATGCCAAGCAGTGCCATGTTGACTGGAATGTTTTCTTCCAGCGGCGCATTTTTAAAATGCAGGTCTGCTTCATATGCTCCCTGCAGGAGTTCATCAAAATTTTCTTCACCTATTGCGATGACGATAGGAAGGCTGATCGCTGACCATAATGAATAACGTCCACCTACCCAGTCCCACATCTGAAAAATATTATCTTCATCGATGCCAAATTCTTTAGCGGCTTCTACATTCGAACTGACAGCTGAAAAATGTTTATCGATATGTTCATCGTTACCGACTTTATTTATGTGCCACTGCCTGGCCGTTTCCGCATTAACCATAGTATCCTGCGTGGTGAAACTTTTAGATGCGATGATGAAAAAGGTGGTCGCAGGATTCAGGTGTTCGAGGGTATCATTGATATGATTCTCATCGACGTTCGATACGTAATGAATATTCAGGTCATGCAGTGAATACGGGCTAAGCGCTTCTGTGACCATCAGCGGACCGAGGTGTGAGCCGCCGATACCTATGTTCACAACATCGGTGATAGGCTGATTATAATAACCGCGCCACGAACGCGTGCGGATCGCTTCAGCCAGTTTTTTTACACGCTTCTGTTCTTCACATATAGCGGGCATCACATCTTCACCATCAACCAGTACCGGCAGCCCCTCCCTGTTTCTGAGCGCAGTATGCAGGACCGCCCTGTTTTCAGTGTTATTGATCGGCTCACCGTCGAACATCTTGTTGATCCACTGCTCGATGTCACAATCATCAGCGAGGCGGTGCAGGTGCTCCATGGTCCGGCTGTCGATAATATTTTTTGAATAGTCAAACAGGATGTCATTTAGTTTTAAAGAAAATTTCTCAAACCGCTTAGGGTCTCGCTCAAACATATCACGCATATGTGACTGTCCCATTTCTTCAAAATGTTCTTCTAGTGCTTTCCATGTCGCTGATCGGTTTATTTTAGTCATACTCGCCATTTTTAATGATTATGTAATAAATACTTAACAACTTTAATCTAACGTGTTTTTTAGCAGCTACCAGCCGCAGTTACAACTGAGTCTGTCATGTGATGCAGGTCAGACTATTGACTTGTGTCAACATCGCCTTTCTGAATATGGTTAACAATCAATGGGCGACACTCGCTACGCTGAAATTCTGAGGGGAATATTAAATGACAACTAACGCCAAATCCACAAGCTACGTCTATTCTTTTAAAGACGGTGATGGCAAAAACAAGAAGTTGTTGGGAGGCAAAGGTGCCAACCTCTGTGAGATGACCCAGATCGGTATCAACGTCCCTCCCGGTTTTGTCATCAGCACTGAAGCCTGCCTCAGTTACCTTGACACTAAAGATCAGGCGAAAGACCAGGACCTGCCTGAGGTGCTAATGGAGCAGGTGCTCGAGCAGATCAAAACCCTCGAACAGGACACGGGTAAGGGTTTTGGCGATGCCGATAATTTGTTACTGCTATCAGTACGCTCGGGATCAGCTTTATCGATGCCCGGAATGATGGACACCATTCTTAATCTCGGGCTAAATTCAACCACGCTTCCCGGGCTGATCAAACAGACCAGAAATGAGCGTTTTGCCTGGGACGCCTACCGGCGTTTTATACAACTGTTCGGCAAGGTCGCTTTGGGTATCGCTGACGAAGAATTCGACAAACCATTCGATGCCATAAAAAAACGTGAAGGCATCACAGAAGACACCGATCTATCTGCGGACCACTTTCGCGAGATCAGTGACGTCTTTCTCGATGTCGTGCACGGTGAAACCGGCAAACCTTTTCCCGAAGATGTCTATGAGCAGCTACAGTTATCCGTCAAAGCCGTATTCAGTTCATGGCTGGGCAAACGCGCTATCGATTATCGCCGCGAATTTAAAATCACACCGGATATGGCCAACGGTACCGCGGTAAATATACAGACCATGGTGTTTGGCAACATGGGCAATGATTGCGCCACCGGTGTGGGTTTCACACGTAATCCCGGTACCGGTGAAAACGTGATGTTTGGTGAGTTCCTCATCAATGCCCAGGGGGAAGACGTGGTCGCCGGTATACGCACCCCAAAACCAGTACACGAACTGGCGAATGAAATGCCGCAGATGCACGCAGAACTGTCGGCTCTCAGCGACCGTCTGGAAAAACATTATAAAGAAGTACAGGACTACGAATACACTATCGAAAAAGGTGTGCTCTATTGTCTGCAGACACGCGATGGCAAGATGAACGCCACGGCTCGTGTGCGCACCTCACTAGAGATGACCAATGAAGGCCTGATCACGCGTGACCAGGCATTGTTACGCGTCAATCCAGAGGAGCTGGAGCAGCTGTTGCACCCCCGACTCGACCCGGAATCAAAACAGATGCCAGTCGCCCATGGCCTGCCCGCATCTCCCGGCGCGGCATCAGGAAAAATCGTTTTTGATGCCGACCACGCCGAACTGGCACGCGATGAAGGTGAAAAAGTCATCCTGGTGCGTGAAGAGACAAAACCGGAAGACATCCACGGATTTTTTGCCGCTGAGGGCGTGCTCACCAGTCGTGGTGGAAAAACTTCCCATGCCGCAGTGGTCGCACGCAGCATGGGTAAACCTTGCATTGCCGGCGCTGAAGGCATCGATGTCGATGTCGAAAAACACATCGCACACGTCGGCAGCATCGTACTGCATGAAGGTGATGTCATCACCATCGATGGCGCCAACGGCAATGTATACCTCGGAGAAATCGACACCGTGCCACCGAAGTTCTCCAATGAACTGCGCACACTGCTCGACTGGGCAGACGAAATCGCCGATCTGAAAATCATGTGTAATGCCGACACCATCGATGCCGCCACCAAAGCATCAGACTATGGCGCTATGGGCATCGGTCTGTGCAGAACAGAGCGCATGTTTAACGCACAGGATCGACTGCCGCTGGTCATCGATATGATACTGGCAAAAGACACAGAGGAGCGCCAGCAAGCACTGGACATGTTGCGCCCGATTCAGCGAGGCGACTTCAAAGATCTATTTAAAACCATGTGCCCGCGACCAGTAACCATCCGTTTACTGGATCCGCCTATCCACGAATTCCTGCCCAATGAAAAACAGCTGGAACAGGAAATCGAACACCTCAAATCATTGAGAGACACCGTCAATGGCGTCAATGATCTGATGAACACCATGCACCTGTTAAAACGCAAAGCTGACGCCAAAGCTATGCCCAAACCATTTGGACCCGGCGGTCGCGAGCTGGTGGAATCGGCCATCGCTAAAAAACAGCAGATGCTGGTAAAAGTACGCGAGCTGTTTGAAGTCAACCCGATGCTCGGCCATCGCGGTGTGCGCCTCGGCATCACCTATCCTGAAATTTATGAGATGCAGGTACGCGCCATCCTCGAAGCTGCCGCCGAGTGTAATAAGGAAGGTTTTGGCGTGTGCCCTGAGATCATGGTGCCACAGGTCTGCACTGGTAAAGAACTGTTATGGGTCAGAGAAATTGTTGACCAGGTGCACACAGACATCGAGGCCCAATATGACATCAAGTTAGACTTCAAGTTCGGCTCGATGATCGAAGTGGTACGCGCCTGTATGCGTGCCGGCAGGCTGGCAGAGATCGCCGAGTTCTTCTCCTTCGGTACTAACGATCTAACACAATCAACGTTCTCATTCTCACGTGAAGATGCCGAGAACAAGTTCCTGCCGCTGTATGAAGAAAACAATATCCTGCAGGACAACCCTTTTGAAACGCTCGACGTTAAAGGTGTCGGCCGCCTGATGGAGATAGCTGTCGACTGGGGACGTAAGACAAACCCTGATCTGAAAGTCGGCATCTGCGGTGAACAGGGTGGCCATCCGGAGTCAATTCGCTTCTGTAATCACATTGGTCTGACTTATGTTTCCTGCTCTGCGCCGCGAGTGCCGATCGCAAGGCTGGCTGCTGCACAGGCGAAGTTGACAGAAGATGATTACTCACTTGAATAAAATGACGTAAATATTTAAATTAACAACTGTTTATATATCAAATAGATAACTAACATACTTAAATAGATACTTAAGTATATAGTGAGAAGTAAAATTGAACGAAGAAAAAACCACCCCTAAATATCCCGGCATAAAAACCGTCATCCACGGCAATGGCGCGGTCGCCCATGTCATGGGACATGTCTGCGGCGGCGTCATCGGTTACCCTATAACACCCTCGACTGAAATCTCCGAAATGTTTGAGGCGTATCGTGCCAAAGGCGGTGTCAACGTCTGGGGAAAACATCCCTTCTTCTTTGAACCCGAAGGTGAGCATTCCGCACAGAGCGGCGCCATGGGCGCAACATTAACCGGCGGACGCTTTATCTCAAACGCCTCTTCCAGCCAGGGCATCCTCTATGGCCTGGAATCACATTATGTTACTGTCGGCAAAAAGGTCGGTGGTTTCGTATTACAGGTAGCTGCACGCTCTGTTTCAAAACATTCATTAAACGTGATGGCCGGGCACGATGATGTCTATGCCCTGTTGCCTTCCGGCTACACGATTCTTTTTGGCAGCAATCCTCAGCAAGCTGCTGATCTAGCAGCGATTGCTTACCGTGTCAGTTCACTGTCGATGATACCGGTGACCAATGCGATGGACGGTTTTGCTACCAGCCATATGCAATGTGAAACCCTTTTGCCAGAACCTGAACTGCTGAAAGAATTCCTCGGTGACCCATCAGCACGAATCAAGTCACCCACCGTCGCGCAGGAAATGTTATACGGCGCAAAGGGTCGTGTTTATCAGCTGCAACAATATCTAAACAGACACTGCGGTGACATACAGCCAGACAACCTGACTGCGCTGAAAGAGTTCCTCGAACAGTCCAGCGATAAAGTCGAAGCAGATAACGCCGGCAAGATGGTAACGGAGTCGCTGACATGGATTCCAGAAGAACTGCAGGCTCAATGGAGAAGACAGTGGATCAATGCCTTTGAGAAAGGCTCAAGACAGCTGGTCCCTGCCATGGTTGATGTCAACAATCCTGGCCTCACCGGCGGTGTACAGAACCAGCCGGATTTTCAGGCCGGCCTGGTCGACCATAAAACCCACTTCGCCAATGAGATTCCAAACTTCGTCAGACAGGCAATGGATGAATACTTTGATCTGACCGGCCGTTGTTATGATCCGGTGCAAACTTTTAAAACTGACGATGCAGAACATGTCATCGTCGGCCTGGGATCGGTCACCGATGATGCCGAAGCCGTTGCCAGCTACCTGCGTAGCCAGGGTAAAAAAGTCGGCGTGGTTTCGATCAAACTGCTGCAGCCTTTTCCTGAAGGCGAACTCGTTGCCGTACTGGACGGCAAAAAAGCCGTTACCATCCTGGAGCGTTCTGAAGTCAACGCACTTACCAACTTGGTCACCCAGTCGCTGTTCAAAGCACGTGAAAACAATGACCTGATCCGTCATCGCGGCATCCCGCCTATCGATAATCTGCCCAAGATCAGCACCGGTATCTTTGGCGTGGGTGGACATGACCTGCAGCCCCGCCACCTGATTGCGGCCTACAAAAATATGGAGAGCACACTCAATGTGCCTTTCTTCTATCTGGGCTCACAGTTCTTTGAGAAGAACCCGTCCGGGGCGAATGCCAAATTGCAAAACAAGCTGAAACAGGCCTACCCTGAAACAGAATTCATGGCATTAGACACTGAGGAAAACCCCTCACTATTGCCTGATGACGCATTGCGCATCCGCTTCCATTCGGTCGGTGGTTACGGAACCATCGCCACCGGAAAATTGCTGACCGATATCCTCGCCGGCGTCATGGGACTGCACTCAAAATCTGCACCTAAATACGGTTCAGAGAAAAGCGGTGCACCGACGAATTTCTATATCTCACTGAGTCCTGAACCCATCAAGATTACCAATGCAGAACTGGAGGACGTCGAGATCGTGGTCTCCCCCGATCACAAGGTATTCAGTCACACCAATCCACTGCGCGGGCTCACCGACAACGGCACCTTGATCATGCAGTCGCATCACACACCCATCGAAGTATGGAAGGAACTGCCCGCGCACGCACGCAAGACTATCCGTGAGAAGAAAATACATTTTTATGTGGTTGATGCTTTTGGTGTTGCCAGGAAACATGCACCCACACCGGACCTTGAAATCCGTATGATGGGCATCGCTTTCATCGGTGCCATCTGTGGTCATGTCGACCGGATTGCTTCAAATAAATCGGAAGAAACCATCCTGGAAAAAGTCGAACAGCAGGTTACAAAAAAATTCGGCGCCAAAGGCAAAGCCATCGTCGAAGGCAATATGAAAGTGGTGAGAGAAGGACTGCAAGCTACCCGCAACATCGACTACAGCGCTAAGGAATTCAGCGAAGCCGAAAAGCTCGCGGTCGTAGTAAGCGGACCCGATAGCAAACCAGGCATCGAAATTTCAGCAAACATGTCCAGGGCGACTGGAAGCACAGTAACAAACGGGCTTTTCAATAAATCTTATTACGACGATATCCTGGCCGATCGCATCAAAGACGGCAGCATCGGCGAGGCGCCGGTCATGCCAGGCGGCGGAATGTTTATCCCGGTAGCAACGGCTGCCTGGAAAGACAAAGGCATGTTCCGGCTCGATGTACCGAAGTACACCGCCGACCTCTGCACCGGCTGCCTGGAATGCGCGGTAATCTGCCCCGATGCCGCCATTCCAAACACAGTTCATGACATCCATGACCTGCTGCTGACGGCGATCAGCAAACTTGATATTACCGAGCAGCATCAAGCCGAGATGCAGAAGCAGGTTTTCCCTCTGACCAAGGCTGTTCGAGATTTTTACCGCAATTTGATCGGCAAAGATAATCCGTCATTCAGTGAGATCGTTTCACAGTCACTTTCCAGTCTGAACATAAGCAACACCAGCCTGAAACGGGATTTCGAGAAAATGGCCGAAGTGCTCGATTGTTTCCCGGTGGCCAAAACCCGTCCTTTCTTCGACGCCATGGAGAAACATGAAGCTGGCTCAGGCGGTCTGTATTCTGCCAACATCGATCCCTGGAAATGCACCGGTTGCCTGGAATGTGTTGACGTATGCGGACCGGGCGCATTAAGTGCAGAAAAACACAGCAGCCAGTTGCAGGCCGAGATGAGCCAGAACTTCGAGTTCCTCAGCAGCATGCCCAACACCGCCGCCCGCTTTACCGAAGATGCCATCCAGCCAGGCGGTGACAGTAAACGCCTGCTGCTCGATCACGACAATTACTACGCCATGACCGGCGGCCATGGAGCCTGTCGCGGCTGTGGTGAGGTAACGGCAATCCGCCTGCTCACTGCGACCAACAAGGCGATCCACGAGAAAAAACGTAAGACACACATCCATGAGCTGGAAGTCCTGATCGAGCAGCTGAGCACTAAAGTCAAAAAAATACCCAGGGACAAACATGATCCGCTCCGCGTAAAACGCATACGAAAGACTATCGTTACACTTGAAAAACGTCTCTACCTTTTCGAGAGCGGTCCTACCGGCAACGGCCCTTCCCCTGCAGCGTTCGCCAACGCGACAGGCTGCAGCAGCGTGTATGCATCTACCTTCCCTTCTAATCCCTATAAAGACCCCTGGGTAAACAGCCTGTTTCAGGATACCCCGGCAGTGGCAAAAGGAATATTTGAAGGCTTCTGTGCGACTGCAGTAGATGACTTCACTGCCCTGCGCACCGCCAAACTGGATCTGCAGGATCTGTACGACCCGGAAATACACGATGACCTGTTCAGATGTTTTAACTGGCATCATTTTTCCAGAGATGAATTCTCCCTGCTGCCCGCTGTTATCAGCATGGGCGGCGATGGTGCGATTTACGATATCGGGTTTGGCGCATTGTCACGTCTGCTGGTCTCAGAAACACCGGTCAAAGTTGTGGTGCTCAACACCGGGGCTTACTCCAATACAGGTGGCCAGACATCAACCGCCAGTTATACCGCACAGGATTCAGACCTGACCCGTTTTGGTGGCGCCCACAGGGGCAAGCGCGAAAACCGCAAGGAACTGGGACTGATCGCCGCTTTTCATCCTAAAGCGCTGGTCATTCAGACCAATGCGGGGCTGCAGAGCCATTTCATGAAAAATGTCATGAGCTTCCTTACCTATAACGAATCAACGGCAGTGTTCGACACCTACACCACCTGTCAGCCTGAACATGGAATTGCTGACGATGCTGGCAGCAGGCGCGCGACGCTGGCCGTTGAGAGTCGTATGAGCCCTGTTTTTGTACACGATCCGCGCCGTGGCGATACCCTCGCCGAACGTTTCTCTCTTGAAGGCAACCCGGATATTGGCAAGGACTGGATCACCACCACCCTGGATTACATCGATGATGAAGGCAATACCAGTTTACTGGAGATACCCTTCACCGCTGCAGATTTTGCGGCGCAGGAAGGCCGATTCAAAAAACATTTCCACCCTGTCAGTCAGGATGATGATCCGCTACCAATTGATGAGTACATCGATCTAAGCAAGAGCGACCGTTATGGCAAGGTGCCCTTTATCTGGTCCACCACGACAGAGAACAAATTGATCAAACTCACCATGACTTCAGCGATCGTCGAACTGACTGAAGAACGCCGCAAAAACTGGCGCATGCTGGAATATCTCGGTGGTCTGCACATCGAAGAGCTGGAAGCCGGACACCGACAGGAACTGGATAACTGGCAACAGAAATATCGTCAGTCCAGTGTCGCCCGCGAAGCCTCCATTGATTCTATCGCCAGAGGCATGGCCGAACTGGCAAGCATTTCTGGTATACCTGCCGGCAAGGTTATACCTGTCACCATTGCCAGTGCTGATGATATAAACACAGACAGCGGCACAGACAACAGCACAGAGACGACCTCACAAGCAATACCGGCCAGCTCTGACTCTAACTCTGAGGGGGGCAACCTTGTGGAAATCACCGAAGCAGACATGGCCAATTGCACCAACTGCAAAACCTGTTACCAGGATCTGGGCGAGTTATTCGAAAAGACAAAGATCATGGTCGGTGGTTCACCCAAAGAAGTCAGCCGGGTGATACCGGGAATATTCGACAGGATTGAAATCACATCGGAACTGGTACAGCGTGCATCACGAGTGGCTGATGATTGTGATGTCGAGATTATCCGTTTTCATGCACCGGCTTAGGTAAGTTGCACATGTCACAAAATATCGACAACCAGCAACAGCCCGCAAAGTTTAGTGCCAGTGGTGCCTATGATGATAAAGATCTCGAACGTTACCTTCAGGCCAATCTCGAGATCGAGAGCAACAGGCATCACATAGCAGACACAAAAGAACAGATCGCTGAACTGGAACAAAGCACTGCCGTTGACCTGTTTCAGAAACAGGCCGCTCTACTGAAGAAACACCTAATCAATGACCCGCAATATTTTCAGCAGATGTTTATCAATGACGGCAGCAATGCAATCGCCTGGGAGTTTCAGCAGGATGAACTCAGTGAAAAATTCACCCATACCTTCTGGAATCTCCTGCTCAGAAACGATGACTTCAGCAGCCTGTTGTTGCGTTTTATCTGGAACCTGCCGCTTAAGTTAAAACGTAAATTTATACGTGCTATCGACAGACATCTGTCAGACCACTACCCCATGTTCAGCGGACTTGCCGAAGGCTGGCCGGGTGAGAACAACATCCCTCCCTATATTCGTCCACCCGGTGAACGCAACAAAGACTTCAACCTGGTGAACCAGGGTTATATCGGATACATGGGCCTGGGTTACAGTTTCCGTGAAGTCGAAATGCTGGTCTGGCTGGAAGTTCTGCGAGACAAACAATGTGACGACAGGCCTTGTGAGATCGGTATTCCGAAAGATGATGGCGGAGAGGCCGACGGCGGCTGCCCGGTTAAAATTCATATACCGGAAATGCTGCACCTGATCGGCGAAGGTAAATTCAAACAGGCGTTTGACCTGATCAAAGAGTCCAATCCTCTGCCCAATGTTACCGGACGTGTCTGCCCGCAGGAGATCCAGTGCCAGGGTGTCTGTACACTGAACAAACGGCCTATCGAGATCGGGCAGATCGAATGGTATCTGCCGCAGAGCGAAAAAGTGCTCAAGCCGGATGATGACTTCGCGATAGATGACCATGAAAACCCCTGGGCAAAGGCTGAAAAACCACCGGTCGCAATCGTCGGTTCCGGTCCTTCAGGAATGATCAATGCTTACCTGCTAGCCAAAGAAGGTTACCCTGTAACGGTGTTCGAGGCCTTCCATGAACTCGGCGGTGTATTGCGCTACGGTATTCCCGAATTCCGTCTGCCTAACGAGCTGATCGACGATGTCGAGCGAAAGATCACAATCCTCGGCGGAAAGTTTGTTACCAACTTTATCGTCGGTAAAACCACCACGCTCGAAGCACTGAAACGCGCCGGCTTCTGGAAGATCTTCATCGGTACCGGCGCCGGCCTGCCACGTTTTATGAATGTGCCGGGTGAACACATGAACGGCATCATGTCGGCCAATGAATTTCTAACCCGGGTCAACCTGATGAAGGCACATCTGGAAGACTATGAAACACCTCTGCCGAAAATCAGGGGTAAACAGGTGATCGTCATCGGCGGCGGCAATACCGCGATGGATGCTGCCCGCACGGCCTGCCGGCTTGGCGGCAATGTCACCATCGTTTATCGACGCACACAGGACGAGATGCCGGTACGTGTTGAGGAACTGCACCATGCCACAGAAGAAGGCATCAGCCTGAAACAGCTGCGCGCACCACGCGAGTTTATCGGCAACGACAAGACGCATTTCGTCACCCATACCAATCTCGATATCATGGAGCTGGGTGAACCGGATGCTTCTGGACGCCGGCGTCCAGTGGTCACTGGCGAGAGCGAAGAGATGAAAGTCGACCTGGTCATCATGGCGCTCGGCAATGCATCCAACCCCATCATAAAAGATGCGGAACCCGAACTCAAAACCAGTAAATGGGGAACCATCGAAGTTCGTAGCAATTCACAAGAAACCTCGATGGACAATGTCTATACCGGCGGCGATGCCAACCGCGGCGGTTCAACCGCCATCAAGGCAGCGGGTGATGGCATGCAGGCGGCCAAGGAGATAGCAACTGAGGTTGCCTTCTCTGCCAGTGAGATTAAATCTCTGGTAACCACCGCCGAAGCTTATACCCAACAGGGTCAGGCACCGCAGAGAATCCTGGAAAGAATCGAGCTGGCAGAGGGTGTCGTAGAGTTAGTGGTCTATTCTCCGCTGATAGCTAAATCAGCCCGCGCCGGGCAATTCGTGCGTGTACTCGCCTGGAAAAAAGGCGAGCTGGTGCCTATGACTCTGGCAGACTGGGATGCCAAACAGGGCACCATCACCCTGGTCGTACAAGGCCTGGGAAGCACATCGATGAAGATAAACCAGATGCAGGTGGGTGATGCCTTCGCCGGCATCGCCGGTCCGCTTGGTCTGCCCAGCAAAATTCACCGCTACAAAAATAGCGAGACGGTCGTTTTCACAGCCGGCGGTGTCGGACTGCCACCGGTCTACCCCATCATGCGCGAACATCTGAGTAAAGGTAACTTCGTCACCCTGATTTCAGGATTCCGTAACAAAGACATGAAGTTCTGGGACGAGAAAGATAAACGTATCGGTCTACTGCAAGCGAAGTATCCTTCCCTGCTGGATGTCATCTACACCAGCAATGACGGCAGTTTTGGCACAAAAGATTTTGTTACCGGCCCCCTGCAGGAAATGCTGGATAACATGAAAGACGGCAGTGGCCGCGTCCTCGGCGAAGTTGTCACCATCGGACCGCCGCTGATGATGCGTGCAGTCAGTGACCTCAGCAAACCCTTTGGGGTTAAAACGGTGGCGAGCCTCAATTCCATTATGGTCGATGCTACCGGCATGTGCGGTGCCTGCATGGTACCGGTGATCATCGATGGCAAGATGGTACGCAAACATGCCTGTGTCGATGGTCCGGAACTGGACGC
>JADFWE010000110.1 GCA_015222915.1 Pseudomonadota bacterium
CAGTGCAGGTATAAAAATAACGCCCAGGGTAACCAGAACGATGGCGCCGACGATACGTTGCTGTAAAGGTACTTCCATTAAATCAGAGACTCACTATTGTTTAATCAGGAATGTTTCAGGCCGAATTTTTCCATTACGGAAAAATACGACATGGCTTCATTGACCGTATAAAAGGAACCGAAAATGATGATCCTGTCATCCTTGCCGGCCAGAGATAACACCTGAACACAGGCCTGTTCTACCGTCTGTGCCAATGACACCGTATCACTGAGCATTTTACACGGATTTGACTGCGATTCGTGCCCTAAATCATCCATTAATTCCTGTCGTAATGCATCCAGTATCACGGTGTCTGTCGTCAGACCATCAGGCAATATCTCCGGCGGTAAGTTCGCCAGCATATCCGTCACCGGCAGGCCACGCGTTATACCCGAAGTCTCAGCATCAAGCCCGGCAAAACACCAGTGATCGATTTCAGTAGCAACATTACTGATTACCCGGGCAATATCTTTATCTGCCAGCATGGCGACCACGGCCCATGTTTTGCCCATGAAGTTGCTAGCTTGCGCCGAAATTTTCAGCTGAGACAACAGGCCGAGTGCTGCATGCGGGTTATGGGCAACATCGACGTAAACAGCAGGTACATCATGGATCTTCTGGAAACGTCCGGCCAGCTGGATATCTGGCAGAGCCGAAGCCAGTATCCGTCTAAATAATCCATGGTCAGCAGGTAGTTTATCCAGCAGACCTCTCTGCTGCAGAGACTGCAGCGCAACGATGGCGGTCGCTGCATTATCTTTTTGAAAAGGCCCGATCAGCGATGGCGGCGGCAGGTTCATCAGTTCAGAAAAAGGACTCTCTAGACGCCATCCGTCATCGCTATTACTGATTCCCGCTCGCTCTGCTTCGATGACACGATAATCTTTTTCGCGCTGCAGAAGATCACAGCCCAGATCTCTGGCTCTTTTGATGACACTCTGCGGTGGCTGCACATCACCGCAGATGGCCGTTTTTCCCGCACGGAAAATACCGGCTTTTTCGTAACCGATTTTCTCCCGATCATCGCCTAACCAGTCGACGTGATCGATCGCCACCGAACTTAAGATACTGACATCCGGCTCCATGATATTTACTGCATCCAGTCGCCCGCCCAGACCCACCTCAAGTATCACCAGATCCGGCTTTGTTCTAAAAAACAGATCGATAGCGGCCAGCGTACCAAATTCAAAATAGGTCAGCTGATGTTCATCACCGGCCAGTTGACACCTCGCATGGTCGATACGTTCAAATGCCTCACATATAAGTGCATCCTCCACCGGTTGCCGGTTGATTTTTATGCGTTCGTTGTAATCGAAGATATGAGGCGAGGTATAGCTGCATACGTTTAGACCGGCACTGACGGCTATAGCTTCCAGTATAGCGACGATAGAACCTTTGCCATTGGTGCCGGCAACAGTGATCAGTGGACAGTCAAAAGCCAGCACATGACCCATCTGTTTTAGTACGCCAGCCGAACGCTCAAGGCCAAGGTCGATCTCTTTGGGATTAAGACTTTCCTGCCAGGCAAGCCAGTCTTTCAGATTATCAAATCGCATTGATCAGGACGGAACAGTGTGGATTAGGGATATATGTGATTTTAACCGATGCTGCTTTCGGCTAAAAAGAGAAGTTGGCAGTCGTCAGTTTGCAGTTAGAAACAAAAGCGCTTAAAAACCGCAGGCTATATAGAACAGACGATGTTTTCTGCTTTTACTGAAAACTGACGACTGCCAACTTCTCTTCTGTGCCGCAAACAGACATCAAAAAATTATGTTTATGAAGTCTGCGTCGCTGGCTTATTGGACAACATCAGTACGAGACTGGCGATACGGTCACGCAGGTCACGGCGATCTACCACCATATCGATGGCGCCGTGCTCCAGCAGGAACTCGCTGCGCTGGAAACCTTCCGGCAGTTTTTCACCCACGGTCTGTTCGATCACGCGCGGACCGGCGAAACCGATCAGTGCTTTTGGTTCTGCGATGTGGACATCACCCAGCATCGCAAAGCTGGCCGATACACCGCCCATGGTCGGGTCGGTTAACACTGAGATATAAGGGATTTTGTTCTTGGCAAGTTTTGCCAGTACGGCACTGGTCTTCGCCATCTGCATCAGCGAATACAGCGCTTCCTGCATACGTGCACCACCGGAAGCAGAGAAACAGATAAAAGGTACTTTCTCTTCCATGGCCGTGGTCGCTGCTTTCAGGAAACGTTCACCGACGACGGAACCCATAGAGCCGCCCATGAAACGGAAATCAAAAGCCGCCGCAACCACGGGCACGCCTTTGAGCGTTCCTTTAAGAACGATGAGCGCGTCTTTTTCATTGGTATTTTTCTGCGCCTGCAGAAGACGGTCTTTATATTTTTTACTGTCTTTGAATTTTAATTTATCAAAAGGCGTCAGGTTTGCGCCGATCTCTTCTTTCGGTGTATCGTCAAGAAAATATTCGAGACGTTTACGGCCGAACACGCGCATGTGGTGATTGCACTTGGGACAGACATCGAGATTTCGTTCCAGCTCAGCACGGTATAACACCGCACTACAGGAGGCACACTTAGTCCACAGACCTTCAGGCACACCGCGCTTGGAACTGCTGTCGGTTCGAATGCTTGTAGGCATTAATTTTTCAAACCAGCTTAAACTCATTTATAGATACCTGTAAAAATATGATACTGCGACCAGAGGCCGGTTACGATGCACTATCCATGGCAGAGCGCATTGCAGATAGTATATCACTGATTTCTCTAATGATTGTAGCCCTTTCCTGCTCAGTTTTCCCGCTATTTAGCGTCATTTTTTTAACGATGACACTGCCGACCACGACCGCATCCGCACAGGCGGCTACTCTGGCAGCGGATTGTGCATCGCTGATGCCGAATCCCACACCGATGGGCAGATCGATAAACTGTCTGATCTCAGCAACTTTCTGTTCGACACTGGAAACATCCAGCGTGGCAGCACCGGTCACCCCTTTTAGCGAGACATAATAAACGAAACCGCTTGCCAGCAACGCCAGACCTTTGATGCGCTGCTGTGTACTGGTCGGAGCCAGTAAAAATATCGGGTCCAGCCCCTGTGATTTTAGCGCCGGCACGTAGTCTTCCGCTTCCACCGGCGGCATATCAACGGTGATGACCCCATCGATACCGCAGGCCGAGGCTTTTGCTGCAAAGGCCTCATAACCCATGACTTCGACAGGATTAAGGTATCCCATCATCACGACAGGCGTTCTATCATCGGTTTTACGGAACTCGCTGACCAGTGCAAACACGTCGAGCAGGCTGGTATTAAATTTTAAAGAACGCTCCGCAGCCGCCTGGATGACCGGGCCATCGGCCATCGGGTCGGAGAAAGGCGCGCCTAGTTCGATGATGTCAGCACCGGC
>JADFWE010000111.1 GCA_015222915.1 Pseudomonadota bacterium
ATTACGGGTAAGACTTAAGCGTTAGCTTCTGCTTTACGCTCGAACCATTTCTCAGCTTCTTCGTCCCAGCCATCCATACGGATGTAAGAACTCTGACGAGGGTTGCTGACCATGTTTGGATCAACGCCTTCAAGACCGATACCTTCCAGGTAGTTAACCAGACCGATGCGTTCGATCATCTCACCTGTGCGTTCGTGCTCAAGACCGTTCTCAGCCCAGAAATCGATCATTTCTTCAGCCATCTCGATCAGCTCTTCGTAATCTTCTTCTGTTTCAAGCTTCTTGAATGGAACAACGACGGTACCCATCAAGTCACCGATCTTCAGTGTGCGTTTACCACCAACCAGGATAGTAACGCCTTTGTCATCACCAGGATGAAGCGCTTTAGGCATAACGTTCAGACAATGCATGCAACGTACACAGTTACGGTTGTCAACAGCCAGTGTGTTGTCATCGTTCAGCGCCAGTGCATTGGTAGGGCAACGAGAGACAACGTTGTCGAGGTAGTACTGACGACCGTTTTCACCTTTTGCAGCGATGTAGTTCTTGACTTCTTCCTGATCGACTTTCATGTCGTCGCGCCATGTGCCGATAATGGCCATATCAGCACGTTCGATAGCATTCTGACAGTCGTTAGGACAACCAGATACTTTGAATTTGAATTTGTATGGCAGAGCAGGACGATGTACGTCGTCGGTAAAGTTGTTTACCAGGTGACGGTGAATACCGTGCTCGTTACAGTTAGACATCTCACAGCGTGAAGCACCAACACATGACATAGCAGTACGTACACATGGACCCGCACCACCTAGATCCCAGCCGTAGCCGTTGATCTCATCAAAGAAGTGCTGTGTGTTTTCAGTAGTGGTACCGATGAACATGATGTTACCGGTCTGGCCGTGGAAAGTCTGTAGACCTGAACCCCATTTTTCCCAGCTATCACCCAGCTGACGAAGCATATCAGTTGTGTAGTGGTTGCCAGCAGGTGGCTGAACACGGATAGTGTGGAATTCTTTTGACTCAGGGAAAGCAGAACCAACTTCAGAGAAACGCGGAATGATACCGCCGCCGTAACCGAATACAGACACAGTACCGCCTTTCCAGTAACCTTTACGTGTTTCGTAAGAGTGTTCCAGCTGACCAAGTAAGCTGCCGGTTACAGCCTGGATGCGCTCATCAGGATGATCATCACGTAATTTTTTGATGCCTGAAATAAAACTCGGCCATGGGCCGTTTTCAAGCTCGTCGAGCATAGGTGTTTCATAAATCTTCTTGGCCATGGAATCTCTCCTGTCTGCCGCTATGGTTGTGTCAGTTATACTGATTGATTTCGTACTAGGGGTGGAGATTCTAGTACCAATCTATTTTTTTAACAATATCCCTTCGATGTAAATTTTACCGGGTAAACATTTACTTCATTGGGGTTTTAATTTGTGGGACGCAGTTTAGGTGGCGATGCCATTCTGTAGAATCCTACGCATGGGGGGGGTATATAAATATGGCTTACCCACAAAGGGATAGCGGTTTTTGTTCCTGTTGCCTCATATTCCCGTTATTATCAATTAAACCAACAGGTTGTATATTTTTTTGTTTGAAGATGTTGCTGTGTTAGTTCAGACCTATATATAGTGTCAAAGGCATGCTATTGCCTTTGGTGGTATTGTGAGTCAGCTTTTTTTTCGGCAAGCTTGCAATTGCTGCTTCCGGTGCTGTTTCTGGCCTCGGCCCGCCATGTATCTTCGATATCGAGAGCATAACATCATGTCACAACCAGATAACCAGCCTGCTTTGGCCTGCACTGCCTTTGATCCAGGTGCCGAAGACTCGCCAGCCAGTGTCGATTATGGTGTATGGCGTGATGAAGTGCTAAGGAATGCAAGGCCACAGTTATCCGATCTGCTGGTAAAGGTGGAAGACCCGTATCAACTGTCGGTGCAGGAGAAGCGGGCCATCTCAGATAGTTGCTCCCGGTACAATATGGCTGTCTATGAGATTTCAGACCCCGGTGTTCGGGAGAAATCGCTGGTACATGCTCTGGGAGGGCAGTTGGGGCTGGTGCATCTGGATTCGAATCTGCGGGCAGATGAAGACGCTGTCAGCAGCCTGCAGGTGAGATCACAGACGGGCAATCAGTATATTCCCTACACAAACAAAGCATTAAGCTGGCACACAGACGGGTATTATAATCGTCTTGATAAACAGATTTTTGCCATCATAATGCATTGTGTACGGCCGGCAGAACAGGGTGGCATGAACCGCCTGCTGGATCCGCAGCAGGTTTATATCGCCTTGCGCGAAAAAAACAGGGCTTATGTCGATGCGCTGATGCATGCTGAAGCGATGACGATCCCGGATAATGTGGAAAACGGCAAGGTCCTGCGCGCAGCACAGAGCGGTCCGGTGTTTTCAGTAAAACCGGATGGCAGGCTGCATATGCGTTTTTCTGCGCGTAAGCGCAATATCATCTGGCGGGATACGCCAGAGACCAGAGCAGCAGTCGCGATGATGCATGAGCTGATGGCCGATGATGAAAATGTACTGAAAGTCGCGCTTAAGTCCGGGCAGGGCATTATCTGTAACAATGTGCTGCATAA
>JADFWE010000112.1 GCA_015222915.1 Pseudomonadota bacterium
CACGCCAAGACGGTCACCATCGACGGCAATTTTTCAACCCTGGGCTCCGCCAATATGGACCAGCGCAGTTTCCGCCTCAATTTTGAGGCCAACCTGTTTTTCTATGGTGAGCAAGTTGCCGCTGAGCTGGAACGGGACTTTCTATCCTCCTGCGTGGTGGCAAGTGAGGTTACTGCGGAGAACCGGCAGCAACTATCACAATACCAACGGCTCGCTGAAGGTATAGGAAGAGTGCTGGCGCCCCTGTTATAGATCACCGCCATCATGGCTGAGCGATAGTTCGCAAAAGCCGACTATTGCTGTTTAAATATTCGACTTTTAGAAAGGGGTTTTCTCTGTTAGTTTAGAACTGAAACAAAAATGATTGTGATAAATGGAGAACGACATGCAAAGATTTAAAAACATTCTTGTGGTACTGGATCCCGGCGCACAACAGCAACCGGCCCTGGAGCGGGCAGCTGATCTGGCGCGCTTATACGGGGCACGCCTGCACGTATTTGTAGTACTCGAGGATTTGCCCCTGGAATTGAAAACACTTTTGTCCGCACCGCACACCGGTGAACTCCGCGAGAGGGTCGAGCAGCAGCAACGTGGCCGCGTCGAGGCATTGCTGGCTCCATTGCGCGAGCGGGGTATCGATTTGCATCTCGATATCCAGTGGCACCGAGTTGCTTTTTTGGTGATTATCCGTGAGGTGCTTCGGCAGGGACATGATCTGATTATCAAGACCACCGGAGGCGCAACCGAAACCGGGATGATGTTGTTCAATCCTACCGAGCGCCACCTGATGCGCAAATGCCCCTGCCCGGTCTGGATGGTCAAGCCGGAGTCCCACCTGGATTCACATCCTGCTTACAAACGTATCCTTGTCGCTGTGGATCCATTGCCGGATGAGCTGGCGAATCAGACATTTAATGCGCGCATTCTGCAGCTTGCCGCCTCGATAGCCGCAGAGGATGAGGCAGAGCTTCATATAGTGCATTCCCACCAGGAATATGATGCTATTGCACTGGAGCATCTTGGTGTAGAACTGGAAGACATCAATGAGCGGAGTCTGATGCTTCGACGACAAGGGATGGAACGGTTACTGGCAAAACTGTCACTGGCGAAAAATCGCTGCCACCTGGTGCTGGGCTCCCCGGAGGAAGCGATCCCGAAGTTTGCTACACGCGAAGGCATCGACTTGATCGTGATGGGCACGGTGGCGCGCACCGGCATCCCGGGGTTGTTAATCGGCAATACGGCGGAAAAGATTCTTGATAGCGTCGAGTGCGATGTGCTCAGCATAAAGCCCGAGGGATTCGTCACCCCGGTCACACTTACCCATTCGGAGTAGTATCTGCATTCGCTACTGATCAGCGCAGACAGTATATTGCTTCACGTGCACTAGATAGTTCGAAAAAAACGACTATTGTAGTTTAAATAATCGACTTTTATAAGAGAGCATTCTCTGTTAATTTAGAGCTGAAATAAAATGATTGGGAAAAGAGGAGAACGACATGCAAAGATTTAAAAACATTCTTCTGGTGCTGAATCATGAAGGTCAGGAAACGGCAGCGCTGGATAAGGCCGTGTCACTGGCTCGGCAAAATGGCGCACGGATAACACTTTTTTCGGTATTGATGCAGCCGCCAGGTTATCAGGGTTATAGCGTATCTGTTACAAAATACCAGCTGAAATCAGCGATATCTGAGCGCAGGGAGTGGCTGCGAGGTCTAATGGTCTCCATGCAGGTTGATGATATCGACGTGGTGATTAATGTGGTGGAGGGTATTGCCTTTCTGGAAATCATCCGCCAGGTAATACGTGAACAGCACGATCTGGTAATCACCACAGCGGAAGAGAAAAAAGGCATTCGCGCTCACCTGTTCGGCACCATCTCTATGCACCTGATGCGAAAATGTCCCTGTCCGGTGTGGGTGGTCAAACGCACGCAGACAAAACCTTATACCCGCATCCTTGCGGCAGTCGATCCCTCAGTCTATGAGACGGAACGGGATTCGCTCAATCCGATGATCCTGCAACTGGCCAGTAGCATGGCGTGTAAGGAATCGGCAGAGTTACATATCGTCCATGTGTGGCATTTGTTTGGTGAGCGTTATCTGAGCAACCGTGGTTTGACCGAGGTAACGCTTGAGGAAGCAAAGGACGATGAGAAGACTCGGAGTAAACAGCGTATTGATACGTTGCTGGGTGGTATTGATTTCGCTAATTTGAAACCCCATATGCACCTGATCGAAGGCGAACCCGATGAACGAATACCGGAGCTGGTAATGGAACAGGATATCGACTTGCTTATTATGGGGTCAGTCTGTCGCACGGGCATCGCCGGTTTTCTGATGGGCAACACAGCGGAAGAGGTGCTCAATCAGGTGGACTGCTCGGTGTTGACGATCAAGCCGGAAGGTTTCATAACGCCGGTTACTCTCGAATAAGCTGATGACACACTCCTCTTTGCGAGGGATTTCGCTGCATGAAAAATTGCAGCGGCTGGCGGATGAGGCGGAGGAGTGCCCGCTAACGATGGGCGATAGTTTGCACCGGTTGGCGGCCGGTTCTAATGGTTACGGGATTCCGCTACTGCTGTTATCGCTACCCGGTTCGCTGCCGATGCCGGCTCTTGGTTTGAACTCCCTGCTGGGTGTGGTCGTTGTATTGCTAGGACTGCAGATGTTTGCCGGCAAGGACTCTGTGTGGCTACCGCAGCGATTTATCCGTATCCGGCTGCGTCCTGACTGGAGCCAGCGAATTGCTCGTATCGGAGAACGCGTTCTAGCCAGTCTGGAACGTTTCGTCAAGCCGCGTTTGAACTGGATGAAGTATCGGCCTGGCACGTCTCTGCTGGGGCTGGTTGTTTTTATACTAGGTGTGTGGATGCTGTTGCCGATACCCGGAACCAACACCCCGCCGGCCCTTGTCCTGCTTGCATTAAGTATCGGCATGATAGAAAGCGATGGCCTGCTGACACTACTGGCTGCAGTGGTGGCTCTGGTACTTACGGCACTATACGCGGAAGCCATTTATCTACTGTTCATCTGGTTGCTGGCTTGATGTGAGTGTCAGAGATGCGATGAATGCGGCTATTGCCCGCTCGTACTCCAGCGGGCTCATAAGAAATCCATTACTGAGGTCACCCCCAATCCATCGTTACCCATAGTGCAGATGCTACTTTGAAGGACCCGATCGCACCACTGTGCCAAACTTGCCCACCTGTGACATGAGATCTTCTACGCTAATAGCTTGCGCCGGGGTGATGGCAAGACCTGCAGCCTGCAATGCACGGGCAGTCCATACATTGCAGGTGTTGAATAAATGGTAGCTCTCGCTGGACAGGTAGAAGTGGCTGTCTCCATAGAGTCCACGTCCCAAAGGGCGGGCATTACCCGCCTCGTCCAGGGCAAAACTTGCCGCTATAGAGTGGGCGAGATGTTCAAAACCGGCCGCAGACAACTCGATACTAATAATCTCGCTGTTGCTGAAATAGGCCGACACCGAACCGCTGAAACCAACAATGTGCATGACACTGGCGGTTGGTAACAATGCCGCCTTAAGGATGAGACCTATGTGCGGGTCTGGCGTCTGGTAGTAATCCATGTCTCCCCAGCCCACCTCAAGGTATTGTGCACCGGGAAAATCCCCGGCGACTGGCCAGTCACTGTCAGGGACATCAGTGCGTTGCAGCACAATGCCTGCATGCCAGCCATGACTCACCAGGTAGATGGTTTTGTGTGGTTCGCTTTCACTTAACGCAGGTGTCTCCTTAACTGACGCCGTACAGGCACCACAGCTGGCGATCAGAAACAGGATCCATATTCGGATCATGCCAGGGGTACCTCTGATTCCAGTGTGTTTATAACTGTCGTGACTTTGCTCATTGACGGTTCAAACCCTAAGACCATGATTCATGTAGAGTAGCATACAGGTGTTATGGAAAACTTTATTGGTGGCGAGTGTGTTCGTGTGATCCTGGCACATTGTGAGTAATCGAAAATATCGAATATATTACAAATAGGATTCGGCTTTTTATGTTTTCATGAAAGGCATAAAATGACTTCAGAAAAAACAGCAAAAAAACAGGTCTTCCGTTAACCATATAGAAACAGGCAGTCTTACAAGTGGATTTTCTTACTTTTAAAAGCTTTATTAGCATTGAAGTGTTAATAATATTTTATTACATTGGCGCGCTTATATTGCCTGTTGGTACATGGATATCATTTGCGTGGATTATACGTAAGTATGAACTTTTAAATGTTACATATGAAAACGGAAAGGAAATA
>JADFWE010000113.1 GCA_015222915.1 Pseudomonadota bacterium
GAAGAATAGTTGGTGATGTGCTGACAGGCTTTGATAAAGGTACTGGAACCGCAGCGTCCGGTATTGAGGATGAAGACATTCATGCTTGAAACACAGCTCGTTGCCAGGCGATAACATCTTTTTTATGGTCCATGATGGCCTGCAATAATGTTTCCTGCATTCGCTGTGAGCTCTGGTCGGACGTGATCTGCTGGTAAGCCTGCGCATCATTGGCGAAGTTGTTTTCGATATTGTTCAAAAACGTCCTGAAGTTGCCCAGTGCAAGATCAGTAGCAGGTGATGGCTGCCTGTGCCACCAGCTGTCGCTGTCATCGAGCAGTTCTGATATCTGGCGCTTTAGCTGCAGGATGGTATCGTGTTTATCGATATAGCTCTCGAGGATCCGGTTGCAGGTAGATCCGATGATCGAGCGGGTTATCTCCCTGCTTATATCAGCATGCGGATAACCTATATCTGTCAGCTGTTCGATAGAGAACAGCATGACATCACCATAGAACTGACGGATAAATTCACTGCCGAGATTGATCTTGTGCGCCTCGTTTTCGACGCCCGGCCTGAACTCAGACTGCCCGGTCGACTCGATGGTGCGATTGTGCAGCATCGGCAGATTCGCCGAGACGAAACGATGTTCTAGTTTAGATTTCAAGATGCGGCCCAGTACAGGACCGGCCATCCGTAGTTTGAGCGTGGCGAATGGAATAAAATGTTGAAGCGCATCCGCCCTTATCACGTAGTTGCCGGTATAGACGGTTCTCGCCGGTGATGTTCTGGTGAATCCCTGTTCGTAGTTGAAGAAGGTCTTACGGGTAGGGTGTTCACCGAAGAAGAAGTGTTCCAGCTTGTCTGAGAAGTCAGAAAAACAATCGGCATTGCTGTGTTCTCCTTTGAGCGTGCAGTGAAACTCGAAGGTTTTTCCCCGGTTGTCAAAGCCGAATAGATTGGCCATGTCATGATAAGCCGCATCATCAGCCTGTGCATTTAACTGCCGGTGAAACTGGCAGTGATGCCCGGGTTCCAGGGCAGCCATACTCTGGATGAATTTTTTAACATCCTGTTGAAAATTATTTGCCATCACCGAAGGTGATACCGGCGGGTCACCGACGACCTTTCCAGTAAGCAGTTCGACGTCCTGCGTCTGAAATATCTCATCGAGGTAATGGAAATAATTGATGGCGTAATATTTATCGTCGGAGGTGTGTGAATTGATGCAGAATTCCTGGTCGCTGTCGATAAAATAGAAAAGTGTCTGTGCGCCGATGCGGTTATCGTTTACATCTTCTATAAGTTTCAGGTAGGTGATGTTGCGCATAACCGATGCGCCTTTGTGTGAGAAATGTTCTGTGTCGTCGATATGTTCAGCATCCGAGATGATCTGTTTTAATCGAGAGTCTTGATGCTCCACGAGGTATTTCTTTACCAGAGAAAGCTGCTCCTGCAGGCCGAAATATTCTGTTTTGATTCCTTTATCGTCGAATCTTTTACATAAGGCCTGATGCTGACTGATATTGATATCCTGTTTTGAATCATCGGCGATCAGCACCGAGAGCTTGCTGAACTTTCCATCGGTCAGACCGTACTCATAGTTGTGGCACAGCGTTAGCAGGCTGTCCAGGCATTGTTCGAGATGCTGCGGTCTGTCGGCAACGGGGATGATGATCTTGAAATCAAAGCGTCGATCATCTGATTTGAGTTGTTGTATCTTTTCCAGTGCCCTGAAGATCGTGGTGTACTGCCCGAGTTTTTTGTCAGTTATCGTATTTTTCCATAAGTTCTGTTCCACATTCTTTATCAGATTTTTGTAGAGCGAGATGAATTCATCGATGGATTGTTCATCTTCTTTATCTGATAGCTGCTGTATGTGCTGTTCGAAATCGATGACAGCATTGTCCTCGCTGTTGCGGTCGATGATCTTCTGCGAGAGCTGCAGGGAAGATTGTTTCAGACTTGTTGTTTTCAGGATGGGCATAATGGCGATGGTAGAGGTATGGATACCCGGTTTCTCATCGTCTTGATGAATAGTTGGGGAAAGCGTTTTTATCGATGATGATCTCGATCAGGTTGATTTCAGTTTCGAAATCGGTATCGGCGAACAATGAGCGCATATCACTTTCGTCCTGGATGAGGTGGTGATTGATGCCGAATGAATCAGCCAGTTTCTTATAGTCCGGGTTGATGAAATCGCAGTCGATAAAACGGTTTTCATAACTCTGTACCTGATTCTTCCTGATCAGGCCCATGCTGCTGTTATTGAACAGGATGATGTTCAGTGGTTTGTCATAATTAACTGCGGTCATGATCTCCATGCAGCACATCTGAAAGCCGCCGTCGCCGATGATGGCGAACATGGTGGTCTGTTCAAAAAACTGCGCGCCGATAGCGGCCGGGATGGCGTGACCCAGGGACGATACCCCGGCATTGGGGTAGAATTTATTCCTGGTCGATACCTGCAGCAGGTTCTGTGCGAAGATGATGTTGTCATCGAAGATAGTTATCTCGTGCGGCAGCTGTGTGTTCATCTTCTCGAACAATGATTTGACCAGTGAGAATTCTGCCTGAAAGATAGAGTCGCCATTATTATTGGCTCTCTCTTCGAAACTGTTCTTGAACTCGATGATGTTCCCTGACTGCTTTTTATCTATCGGCTGTTGGCCTATCTCATGCAGGATGTCCTGCAGTGTCTGTTTTATATCGGCTTGAATGCCCAGGTCCGCCTGGTATACCTTGTTTAACTGCTCATCATTGATATCGATCTGTATCACGGTTTTGTCTGCGAGCAGTTTATCGTTCCACAGGTAGCTGGTGCGTTCGTTAAAGCTTGCGCCCAGTACGATGACCAGATCGGCATGGTTGACGATATAGTCAAAGGCATAACCGCTGGAAGTGACACCCAGGCTGCCGAGAGACAGTTCGGAGCATTCGTTGATACTGCCTTTGCCTTTCAGGCTGGAGGTCACCGGTATGTTCAGTGACTGACTCAGTTCGGTGACCAGCGATTGTGCGCCAGACTTGATGCAGCCATATCCGGAAACCAGCACCGGCTTCTGACTGTCGCGCAGCAGTTCGACAAAACGTTTTACCTGTCTATTCGTCTGCGGACCTGGCTCAGAGTCAGTGCTTACCGGTGTCCGGCTGCAGACGATATCATCGAGTATGGCGAGATCGATCATCTCTTTCTGAACGTTGTAGGGCAGGCTGAGCAGTACCGGGCCGGCATTATCCGATAACAGGATCTTTGATGCCTGGTTGAGCACGTTAGGCAGGTAGTCGGTACGTTCGATAACCCGGCTGTAGCGGGTGATGCTATCGAACAGAGCGCTCTGGTTGATGCTGCCGCCTTCGCCTGAGCTCTCCTGCAGACCGCCTTTACCGAAGATGTAAGTCGGTGTTTCGCCGGTGATGATGAGGATGGGCTGCTTGTCAGCATAGGCATTGGCGATACCGGTGACCAGGTTGGTAGCCCCCGGTCCTGCCGTGGTGATGCAGGCGCTTATATTTCCAGAGGCGCGGGCATAACCGCAGGCCATGAAGGCCGCCCCCTGTTCGTGCTTTGCCAGTACTGATTGGATATCTGAATCATACAGGCTGTCGTAAACCGGCAGGATATGCGCGCCGGGCATACCGAAGATGGTGGTAATGCCCAGGCGTTCCATGTATTTGACAATTAATTCGCTTACTTGAACTTGCATATAATTGCTTGAAATTCAGATAGTTGGTTGTTTTTTCTTTGTTAATATCGTTACTGCCTATGGCCATGCCCGTGTCCATGGTCTCCAGAGACATTTTGTGGCGCAAACAGACCGCGAATCTTACCATTAGATGGGCCGACTATCTCCCTATGTTTTACCACTGATTGAGTGTGGGCAAAGGTAGATGAATATCCTAAATACCGCTTACCCGGCGCCGGTAATCTATGTAAAATTAGCTCGTTACCCTTTATCG
The DNA here is from genome assembly GCA_015222915.1 of Pseudomonadota bacterium. GTDB lineage: Bacteria > Pseudomonadota > Gammaproteobacteria > SZUA-229 > SZUA-229. The sequence continues at coordinate 3,940 of JADFWE010000113.1, forward strand.
AGAATCCTTATGTATAAACTATATGCGCTGTTAGCTCTTTTCATTTTCCAAGCTTCTGCCATCGCTGCTACCGATGTTGCTGTCGATAAGGAGGGGGCGAGCAGATCGATGACCGTAGCACCAGCAGTCAATGGCGTAACGCTGCAGTCTGAAGGTTCTCTGTACTGGCTACAGTTCGATGCCGATGCTGATACTCTGTGGCCGATGTTAAGAGACTTCTGGGCAAATGAAGGCATCGGTCTGAATCAGGAAGAGCCTCAGCTGGGATTTATCGAGACTGACTGGTCGAAAGATCTGGTAGTAGAAAAATATCTGTCGATAATATTGAGCGATCAGGCCCCAACGCGGCGCGAACGTTTTCGCCTGCGGGTAGAGCGTTCACCTGAAGGTAAGGGTACAAAGGTTTTCATCAACCATAGTGCTTACGGTATCCTGTTCGATGAAGAAGCTGTTTACAGTGGTTATCTGCCAGCCAGCCCGGAACTTGAGCTGGAGATGCTGTCGCGCCTGGCTCTGTATAGCGGTGCTGGTAAAGGTCAGGTACAACAGGCAGTATCTTCTTTTGCCAGCACGAGTATGGAAGCAGAGCGCATCGATGACCTGCATTATGAGATCAAGATACCGGGCTCTATGGATTTTGTCAGAAAGAATCTGATCAAGGCGCTGGACCGTATGAATATGACAGTCAGTTCACAGGGTGAAGCCATCTCCGCGCAGATGGCAGGGGCAGAAATCGTGAATGATGTCGATGAGAATGCCGGATGGGATATCGATGATAACAGTGACCTGGAAGAGGAGGCCTTTGCTGACTTCCAGAGTAAAAAAACGGCAGATACCATCTCTACCTATCTGCTGGAATTAAAAGCCAAAGGTTCGAGCGTGATCATCGGTATTACTAATCATGCTGATAATATGGAAAAAGCGGGCGGCCTTAATAAATTCAGCAAGGCGCTGGCACGTACGCTTAGGGAAAAATAAGGGGAACTAAAAAAATTATCTCGCAGATTAGGGCAGGACGCCCCTAAGTAGAA
>JADFWE010000114.1 GCA_015222915.1 Pseudomonadota bacterium
ACCGACAAGGCCATACAGCAGTGGCTGGAAAAGAGCGGCATCAGTAAAAATGCACGATTTGCCGAACAGCTGAAAGTCAACGACGGCTGGGAGCTGGCGGTAGAGACAGTGCTGGGTGATACCCTGGAAGCCGTCTGTGTCGATAACATCGACCAGTATTCTGCCGAGTTAAATTCACTGCAGGAAAGCAATCTGCTGCTGGTCGAGAACGGCCAGTCTTCAGCTCCTGCCAGTACTGCCAGCGATCTATTGCTGGACAAGGTCTCTTCTGACATAGAGTTAACACAGTTCCTGCATGGTATCCGCTGTGCCGATACGCTGGAAGAGGCGCTCAAGATGCGCGGTTCGCTGTCTGCAGATGAAAGTATCATCACCAGAGACGGTGTCTGGGTCGGTGCGAAGTGGCTGCGCATCAGCCGTGACAAAGACGCCAGCACCGGCGTACTGGCTCGCGAACAGAGCATCCGCGAACTGCAGCAGCAGCTGACTGAACTGGAAGCGAAAGCGGAAAAAGTGAATGTTGAATTGAGCAGTGCACGTGAAGCGCTGCAGGCAAAAGAGCAGCAGCGTGAAGAACAGCAGCGAGCGCTTAACAGCATCCATTCCCGCCTGAATGAGATCACCGCGCAGATCACCGCGCGCGAATCACGCCACGAACATATCACCAAGCGCGGCAATGACCTCGCTGATGAGCTGGAAGAGACGCAGAAGCTCATCAGCCGTGATGAGACCGAGATAGAGACCGCCACCAGAAACCGTAACCAGGCGCTGGCCAATGCCGAGACCATGGAAGCTGACCGGAAAGCACTGCAGGGCCAGCGCGAGACACTGCAGCAGCAACAGCAGCAGCATCGCAGCAACCTGCAGCAGCACCGCGAGCAGGCACATCAGCTGGCGATCCGTGTCGAAGGTCTGAAGACCCGGCTCAGCGGTCTGCAGCACAATATCCAGCGCATGGAACAGGCACAGACCATGCAGTTGCAGCGTCAGCAGGAACTTAAAGCCCTGTTATCGCAGTCGACACTGCCGACCGAGCAGCTGGAAACAGAACTCAAAGCATTACTGGAACAGCGCCTGAAAACAGAAGAAGCACTGTCTGAAGCACGTCGTAAAGTCGAAAGCATCACCCATACTCAGCGCACGCTGGAGACCCAGCGTAGCGAGTACGAACAGTCTGCACAACGGGTACGCAGCCAGCTTGAAAAATTACGTCTCGACAGCCAGGAGACCCGGGTACGCAGTAAGACCTCCCTGGAACAGCTGGCCGAAACCGGCTTTGAACTCGAGCCGCTGCTGGAAAAACTCGAAACCCTGCAGGCAGAAGATGCGAATGCTGTGATCAGCAGCAAGCAGTGGGAGATGAAACTGGCCGAGGTCGCTGCAAAGATCTCGCGTCTCGGCCCGATCAATCTCGCCGCTATCGAAGAATACAAGGAGCAGCTGCAGCGCAAGGAATACCTCGATGAGCAGGATAGAGATGTCACCGCAGCGCTGGATATCCTGGAGCAGGCGATTGCCAAGATCGACAAGGAGACCCGCACCCGATTTAAAGAGACCTTCGATCACGTCAATTCACGTATCAAGGAAATGTTCCCTAAACTGTTCGGTGGCGGTATTGCTTATCTCGAGATGACCGGAGATGACCTGCTCAATACCGGGGTCGCCATCATGGCCAGACCGCCGGGTAAACGTATCTCTAATATCCATCTGATGTCTGGCGGTGAGAAAGCGTTGACCGCGGTGGCGCTGGTGTTCGCGATCTTCGAGTTGAATCCGGCCCCGTTCTGTATGCTCGATGAGGTCGATGCGCCGCTGGATGAGGCCAATGTCGGGCGCTTCTGCCAGCTGGTCAAAGAGATGTCTGAGCGCGTGCAGTTTATCTTTATCACGCATAATAAATCGACCATGGAGATCTCCGAGCATCTCACCGGGGTGACCATGCGCGAGTCCGGTGTTTCCCGTCTGGTGTCTGTCGATGTCGCCGAGGCGGCCACCATGGCAGGTGTAGGAGCTTAGCCCTGTGGAATCACTGCGCTGGATATTGCTCGCTGCAGGTGCTGCTTTTGTAGTCGTGGTGTATTTTCTCGGCCGCAGTCGGCGACAGCGCAATCACTCGATGGTCGACGATTTAAATGAGACCGGAGAAGATGACCTACCTGAATTCTCTGCGCGCAGTCTCGATGATGTTGATGAGGGTGTCGGTGAAGTCAGGATCGTCACTCGTCGCAGCTTCGATGATGACCTTTCTGAAAATACCCCTTCCGAAGACATCATACTGGGAGAGGGCAACAGGCCTGAGATCACTGGCGATGACATGTCATCCGATATCTCGGATGAGACGGAAAAAACTCCGGCAAAAAACACGGTGCCATCCGATATCGTCGTGCTCTATATCCTGGCGAAACCCGGTCAGTCATTGATCGGCTCACAGATAAACAGTTCGGTGCAGGCCATGGGGCTGAAGTTCGGCGAGATGAATATCTTTCATTATAATGATGGCGAAAGAAGTGTCTTTAGCCTGGCCAACATGCTGGAGCCCGGTTCGTTTGACCCTGCCACCATTCACGATATAAAAACCTCGGGACTGACCGTGTTCATGCAGCTGCAGCAGGGTGATCCGCTGGATGACCTGACCGAGATGCTGCAGCGTAGTTATCAGCTGGCGGGACTGCTCGATGCAAGGTTGTGCAACCATAAACGTGAGCCGCTTACCGCGCAGGATGCAGATGATTACCGTGCTAAGGTGGGTGAGTTCATTACTGCTGGAGACGAGACCAGCAGCGAAAATCCTGAGCTCTCCAGCGAGACCTGAACCAGAAGACTGGAACGCCAGCGAATTGGAAAGCCAGAAAACTGGAAAACCAGCCTGTGCTTAAAGCGTATGTCGTCATCGGGTGAACAGCGCTCGCGGATAGAGCCAGTCATAACAATAATTTTTTCTCGCGCCTCTGCGCCCCTGCGGTAAAAGATAGACCAGATGCCTAGCTCCATCAAAAAACAGATCGAAACCCTGCGTGAACAGCTCCGATACCACGCTTATCAATATTATGTTTTAGATGATCCTGACATTCCCGATGCGGAATACGACCGTCTGTATAAACAACTGGTCGCGCTGGAAGAAGAGCACCCCGATCTGGTAACGTCTGATTCGCCGACGCAGCGAGTCGGTTCTTCACCTCTGACCGCCTTCGAACAGATACAACACCAGATGCCGATGCTGTCGCTGGACAATGTTTTCAATGAAGAGGACCTGCAGGCATTTGATCAGCGCATCCACGACCGTCTGAATATCGACCGCGTGGATGGCGATTCTGAGATCGGATATACCGCAGAACCTAAACTCGATGGCCTGGCGATCAGCATCCGCTATGAAGATGGTGAACTTATCTATGCAGCCACTCGCGGTGACGGTACTACCGGCGAGAACGTTACGCAGAACATCCGCACCCTGCAGTCGGTACCATTGCGTCTGTTAGGTGATGATTACCCGCAGGTGCTGGAAGTTCGTGGTGAAGTTTTCATGCCTAAAGCCGGCTTTGATGCTTTAAATAAAAAAGCAAAACAGGCAGGTGAAAAAGAATTTGTTAACCCGCGCAACGCAGCTGCGGGCAGTTTAAGGCAGCTGGATCCGGCGATTACTGCGACACGTCCCTTGAGCCTGTATTGTTATTCCACCGGTATCGTCGAGGGTGGTGCCGAAGGTAATGGTCTCGCCGATACGCACTACGAGATACTGCAGCAGCTGAAGGGATTTGGCCTGCCGGTATGCAGTGAGATAAAAAAAGTCAGCGGGGTAAAGAGCTGTCTGGCTTATTATGAGGATATCCTGAAGCGGCGTGACGAGTTGCCCTATGACATCGATGGTATCGTCTACAAGGTTAATGATATCGCTCTGCAGAACCGCCTGGGTTTTGTCGCGCGTGCTCCGCGCTGGGCCATCGCACATAAATTCCCGGCGCAGGAAGAAGTCAGCCGGGTGGTCGAGGTAGACTTTCAGGTAGGTCGTACCGGCGCTATCACCCCGGTGGCAAGGCTGGAGCCCGTATTTGTTGGCGGCGTGACCGTGAGCAATGCGACCCTGCATAATATGGACGAGATCCGCCGTAAAGATATCCGGGTGGGCGATCAGGTGATCGTGCGCCGGGCGGGTGATGTTATTCCCGAGGTCGTGCGGGTAGTGCCGGGTTCAAGAAAAAAACAACTTCCGGAAATACAGATGTTGTCCGCGTGCCCGGTATGTGGCTCTGCGGTCGAACAGATAGAGGGTGAAGCTGTGGCACGCTGTACCGGTGGTCTGTACTGCAAGGCACAGCGGGCGGAAGCGATAAAGCATTTTGCCTCGCGCAAGGCCATGGATATCGACGGTCTCGGTGACAAGCTGGTCGAGCTGCTGGTCGAGCAGGAACTGATCCACGATGTCGCTGACCTGTATCAGCTGACGGCCGAGGCCCTGGCATCACTGGAGAGGATGGGCGAAAAGTCTGCGGCAAACCTGGTGGCTGCACTGGCTGCCAGCAAACGGCCGAAGCTGTCACGCTTTATCTATGCCCTGGGTATCCGTGAGGTCGGAGAGACCACGGCGATGAACCTCGCCAATGAGTTCAGAACATTAAAAGCGATACAGACGTCAGAGTATGAATCGTTGCTCGAGGTGCAGGACATCGGACCGATCGTCGCCCAGCATATCGTTAATTTCTTCCAGCAGCCGCACAATATCGAAGTCATCGATAAACTGCTGGCTGCGGGCATCGAAGTGCAGGAAGTCGAAAAGCGTGATCCATCAGAATTAGAGAATAGTGATTTTGCCGGAAAAACAGTGGTGATTACCGGCACCTTGCCAACCTTTTCCCGTGGTGAAGCAAAAGACAGGTTGCTCGCTGCGGGTGCAAAAGTAACCGGCAGCATCTCGGTGAAAACAGATTTTCTGCTGGCCGGCGACAAGGCCGGTTCCAAACTCAACAAAGCAGAGAAGCTGGGGGTAACGGTGATCGACGAAGCCACCATGCTCGAGATGCTGGGTTAATTCCAGGTTGTTTAAATCTTCCGCAAATGGTCGCGCTCTCGCTCCTTGCGCTCGCGACATTTGTGCTATCCATGCACTTCAACGCGAATAAAGGCAAACAAAAACGTATAACTCTTTGTCAACCTGAGCATAGCAGCGCGAAGTCGAAGGATCTTAAAGCAGGATTTCATGAGCATCTTCTTCATTTTTTAGAAGACACTCAGGGTTTGTGCCTTAACTTCTCAGTTCACCACACAGGCGACATTGGGCAATAGAGCGTTTCTTAGAGGAATTCGTACAGAACGGACACTCAAAAAATAGTCCTGACAGAGCATTTTCGACCATGAACGGTCGTTCACGAGTTATTACTCTGCCCCCAAATATTCGGTAACT
>JADFWE010000115.1 GCA_015222915.1 Pseudomonadota bacterium
CAGAAATATTATTTTAATGCATGGAAGCAGGATAGCGAAAACGCGGATTATCTCTTCAATATGGCGATCAGTATGGATCAGCTGGGAAAATCTCAGCAGGCGCTGAAGTTCTATAGCGAGAGCCTGCGTAAGTCAGAGAACAGGCAGGTCGGTTTTTCGCGTGAAGCGGTACAGCAGCGCATAAAAGTGCTGAGCGAGCTGTGATCTGATGGCGAATTCTCCTGTAACCGATGTGAAAATACAAATTGGCCAGCGCTTGCTGGACAAAGGGCTGATATCTATCGATCAGCTGGATATCGCGCTTACCGAGCAGAAGAAAAAAGGTCTGCTGCTCGGTGAGGTCCTGGTGGGTCTGGGTTTTATCTCTGAATCGGTAATGCGAGATATGCTGAGCCAGGTGCTCGGTATCGCCAGTGCTGATCTGTCGAGTGTAGTGCCTGATAAAACCGCCCTCGATCTGATCGAAAAGGAAGTAGCTGAGCGTTACACTATTATCCCGGTGAGTTTTGAAGAAGGACCGCAGCGATTGAAGATCGCGATGAAAAACGCATCAGATCTGATGATCCTCGACCGCGTGCATGCGCTGGTCGGGCGCAAGATAGAACTGGTACCGATGGTGGCCGGCTCCAGCGAGATCAAAAAAGCCATCGATCAGTTTTACGGCTATGAATTATCGGTAGACGGTATCCTGCGCGAGATCGAGACCGGTGAAATCGATTACCGCAGTCTGGATGCGACCGAAGATGAATACAGTCAGCCACTGGTGCGACTGGTCGATGCCATCCTGGCCGATGCCGTCAAACGAGAAGCATCGGATATTCACTTCGAGCCGGAAGAAGGTTTCCTGCGTCTTCGATATCGTATCGACGGTGTACTGAGACAGATCCGAAGCCTGCATAAAGACTACTGGTCCGCTATCGTGGTCAGGCTAAAAGTGATGTGCGGCATGAATATCGCCGAGACCCGTATCCCGCAGGACGGCCGTCTGAGTCTGCAGGTGCAGGGTTACCGGGTGGATTTCCGCGTATCGGCACAACCGACGACGCATGGTGAGAATATCGTGCTGCGTGTGCTCGACCGGGCAAAAGGCATCGTGCCGATGGAACAGCTCGGTATTCATGACGAGACCCTGAACGAACTGAAGATGATGATGGCGCGCCCGGAAGGCATCATCCTGGTGACCGGTCCCACGGGCAGCGGTAAGACCACGACACTGTATTCATTATTGAACTACGTGAAGTCGGAACAGGTAAATATCATGACGCTGGAAGATCCGGTGGAATACCCGATGGACATGATTCGACAGACCTCGATCAACGAGGTCGCACGTATGGACTTTGCCAACGGTATCCGTTCCATGATGCGCCAGGACCCGGATATCATCCTGGTCGGTGAGATCCGTGATGAGGATACTGCCGACATGGCATTCCGCGCGGCGATGACAGGCCATCAGGTACTGTCGACATTACACACGAATTCAGCCGTCGGAACGTTTCCGCGGCTGTTAGATATCGGCGTACTGCCGGATATCATGACAGGTAATATCATCGGCGTGATCAGTCAGCGCCTGGTGCGCCTGCTCTGTCCACACTGTAAACAGGAGAAACAGCCCAGTGAGATCGAAAGTAAATTACTGGATCTGGAGATAACGGGTGAAGTAGAGGGTGGCCGCCATACCATCTATGACGCCGGCGGTTGCAGCCGTTGCGACAATACCGGTTATAAAGGCCGGGTCGCTATCATCGAAGCATTGCGTATCAACGATGAACTGGACGAGCAGATCGCCAAGCGCGCGACACTGGGAGAATTAAAGGCGGCTGCCAGGCAGACCGGTTATATGACACTGGCGGATGATGCTATCCGCTGTGTGCTCGATGGCAGAACCTCATTGACCGAAGTCTCACGCGTGATCGATCTCACGCAGCGACTGATGTAAGTTGAGTCCGTCGAGATGCCTGATTATAAATTCAAAACTATCGACTCGGCAGGAAAGATCCGCAGCGACACCATGGTCGCCAGTAACCCGATGGAGCTGGAAAAACGTCTGAGCAATATGGGTTTTGACCTGTTGAGCTTTAAAGAGCAGACGAGGGCGGTAAAGAGTGCGTTCCATCGAAAAAAGATCAGCCGCCGTGAACTGATCAACTTTACCTTCCATATCGAACAGCTGATCAAGTCAGGTGTGCCGCTGATCGATAGTCTGAAAGATATACGTGACAGCATCGAATACAGTTCCTTCACCGATGTGCTGCAGACCATCATCGAGGATATCGAAGGCGGTAAGACATTGTCGCTGGCTCTGGCTGAGCACCCGATTATCTTCGATAAAGTTTATGTGACGCTGGTGCGAGTCGGTGAAGAGACCGGGCAGCTGGCAGAGGTATTAAAAGATCTGGCAGAGACCATTCGCTGGCAGGATGAGCTGGTCTCGCAGACCAAGAAGATCATGATCTATCCGATGATAGTAACAGTGATCGTTTTGATGGTCGTCGCCTTCCTGATGATATACCTGATGCCGCAGCTGCTGCCGTTCATCAAGAACATCGGCGGCGAGATCCCGTTACATACGAGGATACTGATGGATGTCTCCGACGTTTTCGTAAATTACTGGTACCTCATCTTCAGCGCACCATTCATTATTTATTTCACCATAAGAACAGTCGCTAAAAACAATATCGGTTTCAGATATTTTCTCGATGATCTCAAGCTGAAGGTATGGCTGTTCGGGCCGCTGGTGACGAAGATAAAGCTGGCGAGGTTCGCCAACTATTTTGCCATGATGTACGCATCAGGAATCACCGTACTCGATGCCTTGCAGATATCAGAGGACATGGTGGATAACCTGGTCCTGGAGGAGTCGATAAATCAGGCGCGCCAGAGGATCTCTGATGGTGTGATAATCAGTAAGAGTTTTGAAGCGGTCGGCGTGTTCCCTTCGATGATCGTGCGCATGCTAAAGGTCGGTGAAGATACCGGTGCCATGGATGACGCCCTGCTGAATGTGAGTTATTTCTATAACCGCGAAGTAAAAGAATCGATCGAGAAGATTGAACCGGCTATCTTACCGGTGCTGACTGTGGTGCTAGGTGCCATCATGATGTGGATCATGATGGCCGTGCTAGGCCCTGTCTATGATGCGGTAGCAGGAGTGAAGCTGTAATGATAAAACGACTGTTTTATTTTACCGGTTACCGTCTAAGCGTTATGCACTTCAATGGTAAGGAGCTCGTCGGTACGAGTTCTTTTGAGCCGACAGATGCCGGCCTGGAAAAGTTCAGGGCCTACCTGGAACAGACGCCGAACATCACCGGTAAATTTCTTGTCGATGTGATCGAAGAGGACTTCCGGAAAGAAAAAATTCCACATGTAGGCAGCAAGGACAGAAAAGCCGTTATCAGCCGTCTGATCGATCGTTACTATCGGGCGAGCCAGAACTATTGTCATAGCGAGGTCATCGGTAGAGAGAAGAGCGGCCGGAAAGATGACCTGGTGCTGATAGGCGCGATGACTAATCCACAGTTGATACAGCCGTGGATCTCGATAATCGATGAATGCAAGGTACCATTGTCAGGCATATGGACATTGCCCCTGGTCAGTAAGGCTGTTCTGAAAACCATAAAAGCCGATTCCGGCGTGGTATTGCTGGTAAGCCAGCAGGTTAACAGCAACGTGAGACAGACCCTGTTCAGAGATGGAAAATTGATATCCAGCAGGCAGTCGATAATCAATCAGGATATGGACGATATCACGTCCATCGGTGATCATGCTGCACCCGAGGTTAAGCGGACCATCGACTTCTTGCGAGGGCAGGGGCTGGTGGCAGGTAATGAGGTTATAAGTATCCATATTCTGGGCGGCGATGAACAGCTGCTGTCGCTGAAGAATTCGTTCATCCCCGGAGAGAGGCAGACGGTCACCATACATCGCATAACGGAGATCAACGAAAAACTGGGGCTGAAAAGCGTAGGCGAAAAATTCTCTGACGGAATTTTTGCATGGTTATGCATAAGTCAGAATTTTACCGCCGGCCATTATGGCGAAAAGAAGCTGTTTTCCCGTTATCATAATAAACTGGCTGCCAACGCGATGTACGCGTCGAGTTTGCTGGTGCTGATAATTGCCGCCCTGATAACTGAAGGTAATATTACAAAAGTTCTGGAAAACGAAAGATCGACGGCTTTGCTGAAACAGGAGGAGATACACTATAAAGACCTGTATTCACGGAAGTTTAAAGACTTTGAAGAAGTATTTGAAAATGCTGGCCTGATGAACTCGGCGGTCGATCTGGCGAACCAGATAAAACTGAATGCTGCGACCTCACCACTGGATTTCATGATCACCCTGAGTAATATATTGAGTGATGATAGCGTTGCCGGGTTGAATATCGACAAGGTCGAATGGGACGCGATCAATATAGAGAAAAAAACGAACAGGGTAATGAAGGCAAACTTCACCGCAGATCAGCCGGCTAAACATCATGCTGTGGTAACCGGTCGCATCGACGAGTCAGAATATAATTACCGGGCATCGGTGGCGCAGATACAGGCCATCATTCATCTGCTCAAAGAAAGTCCGCGTGTCGAAACGGTCGAAGTATTAAAGATGCCGGTCGATCTGCGGTCGGAGAGCAAATTTTCCACCGAGTCAGGCGTCGAGGTAAAACAGCAGGGCGAGAGACGATCGACCGGTGTTTTCTCACTGGAGATAGTAATGAAGGAGCCGGATCGTGTCTGATAAATTTATCCTGCCAGATTTTACCCCGGCGATGATCCGTTCTGCCATCGCCCTGAGTCTCATGCTGGTGGTGAGTGCCATCGTCGTGGGCGTATCTTATGTCTACCTGGATGATGTCTATCAGCAGCGTCAGGCGGCCACACGAGCTATGCAGAAGTGGAAGATAAAGATAAACAGTTCGGTACAGAACAACCAGATCATCGAAGAGTTTGAAAGCAACTTCCTCACCCTGGTCAATCAGGGGGTGGTCGGTGCTGAAGACCGTCTTAGCTGGTTTGAGACCATACAGAATACCGCGAAACGAAGAGGCATGCCCTCGGTTAAATACAGCATATCCTCGCAGAAAAAACTTGATACAAAAAACCTGAAAGCAAAATATCGTGGCATAGATGTCTTCAAAAGCGTGATGACACTCGATATAACGATGGCGCACGAGGGTGATCTGTTCGCCTTGTTAAATGACCTGAGAAAGGCCGATGGCCTGTATGCCGTCGATCACTGTGATATACAGAAGACGGGTAATACTGTTGGCCTGAACAATAATATGACAGCATTTTGCGAACTCGGCTGGTACACCTTCAAGCGGCAAGTGAGCAATAAACGCAGCAAGAGATCAGGTTAAGGTAATGATTATCAGGATAATTAGATCGATGATGGTTCTATCCGTATTCGGTGTCAGTACTGGATATGCGGCAGGTGCGGATTATGATGCCGGAAGTCTGGAGCGATTGTTTACAGATAGAGGGCAGCGTGCACAGATCGATGCCGCCCGTTCCGGAGGTGTATCTGGCACAGGCACGAAAAAGATCAGTAAGGTTAAAGTCAATGGTTATGTGACCCGCAGTGATGGTAAAAGCGTGGTCTGGGTGAACGGCAAGAGCACCCTGGATAAAACGAGGGTTGATGATGTGAGAGTGCATCAGTCGACCATCGGTAAAAATAAAAAAGTTACGATCAGCGCAGATGGAAAGCATAGACGATTGAAGCCGGGTGAAGTCTGGCATAAAGAGACGGGTAAGGTCGTTGAAGGGTATTAGCAGACAATCCGCACATTGGCAACAGAGCGGGGTCGTGCTGCTTACCCTGGTAATCGTTATTGCATTGACATTGTCGACTTATTATCTGTTATCGATATCACGGGTCGATATCGACGTCGAAAATAAAGTGAAAACACGTAAGATCCTCACTCGGGCAAAACAGGCGCTGATCGATTACGCTGTGGTCAACTGGACGGATGATATGGAAAACGGGAAGCTGGGAAAACTTCCCTGTCCGGATGTTAGTACTATTAACCCGGAAGGACAGCAGGATCCAACCTGTGGAAAAGCATATGCAAATGTGACCGGATATTACCCATGGCGGACGCTGGGCACGGATGTGTTTAAGGATAGTGGTGGCAGTTGTTTATTCTATGCCGTTTCACCAGCATATAAGGTTAGCCCGGTTGCTGCGCTGACCCCTGACAGCTACGGACAGCTCCAGATCGTGGATCAAGCGGGTGCTGTGATACAGGGTGCGACGCCTGAGAGTCGCCCGGTAGCCATCATTATCGCCGCCGGGCACTCGCTCGGATCACAGGCCAGAAATCATGATGCGACTACCCTGTGTGGTGCTGATTACGGAAATCTCATCGCGTATCTCGATGATGATGGTGTTACTGATAATGCTGCGATAGATCCTGATGCTGAGGATGTAATCGAAAAGTTGGTACAGTCATATGCTGGTTCGGAAGAAGCGGCCAACCCGCTTAATGATATGCTTATCACCATCACACATGACGAGATTTGGGCGGCATTAGACAGCACGATAAAAAGTGCCGCTTTCGATAAGCGAATGGAGAAACTGACCGAAGCGATAGCTTTGTGCTTTGCTGAATACGGCTCTCATAATGGCAGTCATCTACCGATGCCTGCGGCTGTTGATCTTAACGGTGGAGAGTACCGGAAGAGTTCAGATTACACGGATGGCAGTAGTTTCACTTCTGCATATTCAGGACGGCTGCCCTATATCGTCTCAAATGCAAATGCGAGGCTGGTAAATGGTGATGAAGCTGAGATATTTGATAACGATTACTGTGACGATATCGATCTGACGGTGTCTGCTTCAGAGAGCAATATTAATTTCAAGGATGATAGCGGTGATGATAAAGGCGCCTATTTTGATCTATGGAGTAACTGGAAAGATCATTTTTTCTATGCGATATCAAAAGCAAATAACCCGGATGTCATCGTTTCATCCTGTTCCGGAAGCTGCATCGACGTTGCCGGGACAGAATATGCCGGCATTATCTTCTTTTCGGGGTTGAAGCAAGCCGGACAGCTGCGATATGCACCACCGTTCGAAACGGATACCAAATCAGACGTGGCGAATTATCTTGAGAACGGCAATGCTGGCTTTTTCCCTGATAATACCGGTAGCCAGATATACCAGCCTGTCGGCGGTACAAGTAATGACCATATGTTCTGTATTAAATCTGACATGAGCGGGGTAGTCAGATGCTAGTTCGCGTGGCGAGAAGAGAAGCGGGTTTTACACTGATCGAGATCGCGGTGGTACTGGTTATTATCGGCTTGCTGCTGGGTAGTTTCATCAATACCTTTGCGCAAAGAATCGACACGACGAGAAGAGATAATACAAAAAAGGAGCTGGAGGAGATCAAGAGCGTTATCATGGCGTACGCGTACACTAAATCACCGCCCTATATTCCCTGTCCGGATACAGATTCACCTTTAGATGGAATCGAGAATCGCAGTGGCGCTTCATGTACTTCTGCACATGGTTTCGTGCCCTGGGTGACGCTCGGCGTTGGTTATTCAGATGCCTGGGGTAACCGTTATCGTTACTGGGTGAGACCCGATTATTCGGGCAGCTCAGGGTTTTCATTAACGACCGCAGATGATTCGGCGAAGGACGCAAGAGTGTTCACGAGGGTGCAACATACGGTGCAAGATCTCACCGATAATGCAGTGGTCGTGATCTTCTCACAGGGTAAGAATGGCTTAGGTGCGCGTAGCTTCGAAGGTACGGACCGGGCGCCGGTACCGGCGGTGGGTGGCGGACATGATGATGAACGTGAAAATCTCGATCTCGACATCGCATTCGTATCTCGTGATCTAAGGGTAGAAGGTGCGACGACAGTAAATGGCGGCATCTTTGACGATATCGTTATCTGGATAGGCGCCCTGGAACTCAAAGCTAAAATGGTCGAAGCGGGCGTTTTGTAGATATAACCTGCGCGAGGCTGATATTCCCTATCTTAATGGTCGTTCTTGAGCGTGTTCTGTAGAGAGAAGCAAACCTTACCTTCTGTATTATCACTCACCGTCAATTCATAACCGTGATTGATCGCCAGTTCACGTGACTGGAACAAGCCTATACCGAATCCGTCGTTAGAAGATACGATCTCTTTGAGCAGGTGAGGAAAAATTTCCGCAGAAATGGCGCTGCCGGTATCGGTAACGGTTAGCCGGAGAGCCTCCTTGTTTTTTTCCAGGGTTATAAAAATCTCAAGCTGTGATTCACGTATTCGTTTGCTCCTCGCGTTATCCAGGAGATTTTCGACGACGGTGGTAAAAGCATCTATCGGGATATCGGTGTCCTGATCGATTTCAGCTGAAAAATCGATGTGTCTGTCAGCGTAGCGCATCTGCAGCTGGTCCCACCAGTGCAACATGGAACCGGTCGCAATTTTTTCGTCATCTTTATTCTTTGCCGGTGCGCGAAGTTTTTCCAAGGTGGTGTTGAGGCGCTGGGTTAACAGGGGCATCTGTTTTTTTAATACGTCGATGATCTCCTGTATCTGCGCATCATTATCATTCAGTATCTGGGTCATGGTCTGTGTCGATTGTAGAATGTTTTTTACATCATGAGTCAACTTTGACCCGGTTTCATAGATAGCTTTCAGGTGCGCCTGTTTGATGAGCTGCTGCTCCTGCAGCTTGGCGAGATAGTAAAACACCTGCACATTGAGCAATAGCTTTGCATGTAGAGATAATGACGGCCCAACCGGGGTAAAAGTATATAGCCGTAGTTTTATCTTCTTATCTTCGACCTCGATAACATAAGGTGATCTCTCGCCTTCGAGCTTGCTGTCCGCCTCTGTCTCCCAGTAAACGCCGCATACCCAGTGCTGCTGTAGAAGATATGTTGATGTGGCGGACAGAAAGGTAGAAGGCCTGAGTGATGCGTTAGCTTCCAGTGTCGACACATGGGTAAACCATTGCTCGAAAGGGCCGCCTATATTAAGGATGTATTTCTCAAGGAGCTGCGAGAGACCTTTAAATCCGGCGCGCGGCGTCCACAAAAAAGCCATGGTGAATAGAAACAGGCTGAGGATGAATACGCTGATCGCCAGCGACTCGATGTATGGCTGCTGTGTGGCCAGTGTGATCAGTGCGCTGCTCATGCATAAGAAGGTGATCAGTAATACGATCAGAAAACCGCGGATAAAATCGACCTGTTTGGAAGATGTGTCGTTTACCGGAACGAATAGCAGTACCA
>JADFWE010000116.1 GCA_015222915.1 Pseudomonadota bacterium
GGCCGTTAACCGTCTTTCTGACACCAGACACCCATATGCCAATCTTTGCCGGCACCTATTTCCCCAAAGAAGAAAAACACGGCTTGCCAGCGTTTAAATTTCTACTGCAACAAATTGCTGATATCTGGCAAACCCGCAAGGCAGACATCCAGCAACAGTCGGGGGCGCTGCAGTCCACGTACCAGAGGATCTATCAGGCGACCAGACCTGAAGTTGCACAGCTAGACCACATCGCCATCGATGTAGCGCGCAACCAGATCGAAAAACAGTTCGACAGCAGGAATGGCGGTTTTAGCGGCGCACCCAAATTCCCGCACCCGTCTATACTGGAATTTTCTCTCCAGCACTGGGCGCATACCCGCCATTCTCCGCCCGACAACCCGCAAACCGACCAACAGATCCTCCATTGCGCCAGCTTCACGCTGAGCAAGATGGCCAATGGCGGCATCTTCGACCACCTCGGCGGCGGCTTCTGCCGCTATTCGACAGACGAACTATGGATGATTCCGCATTTTGAAAAAATGCTGTATGACAACGGGCCGCTATTGTCTCTATATAGTAAGTTCTGGCAGCTAGGCGCTGACTCGCTCTTTTTTGACACCGCCTCAGAAACCGCCAACTGGATCATGCGGGAGATGCAGTCACCCCAGGGCGGTTACTATGCCTCACAGGATGCAGACTCCGAAGGTCATGAGGGCACGTTTTTTGTCTGGTCAAAGAAAGAGATCAATTCAGCACTCGATTCCATCGTATCTGAAGACGACTCTATAGACGCGCAAGCTGTCACCATCTTCAGAAAACGATTCGGTCTCAACCTGAATGAGAACTTTGTAGGCCGCTGGCACCTGCATGGCTATATCGCCGAAACCACACTGGCTGAGAAAAGCCAACTAGATGGAGATGATCTTCACGAACAGCTGAAAAATATCAGGCAGCGCTTATTTAAATACCGTGAACAACGCACCCACCCCGACACCGACCACAAGATACTCTGTGCCTGGAACGGCTTGATGATCCACGGCATGGCCATAGCCAGCCGCGCACTGGATAAGCCGACATATAGAGAATCGGCAAAACAGGCGGCTTACTTCCTGAAAAACAACTGCTGGCTCGACGGTCATCTATTTGCCGGTTATAAAGACGGAAGATCAGCACTCGGTGCATATCTGGATGATTATGCATTTCTCATCTATGGTTTGCTCGAACTGCTGCAGAGCCAATGGGACGAGGAACTATATGACTGGACCCTGGCACTCGCTGACAGCTTACTGCTGAATTTCGAAGACACCGAGCATGGCGGATTCTTTTTCACCAGCCATTCACACGAAAACCTGATCCAGCGACTGAAGAGTTTTAGCGACGACGCCATCCCTTCAGGTAATGCGATTGCCGCATTTGCGCTGAACCGCCTGGGATACCTGTCCGGCAGACAGCAATACATCGCCGCCGCCGAGCGCTGTATCAGATCGGCATGGAGCGCGATCAACCAGGCACCCATATCACACTGCGCACTGCTAAACAGTCTATATGAGCTGCTCACGCCACCAGATCTGCTTATAATGCGGCCGACTTCTGAAGACTCTGAACACTGGGCATCACTCAGCCACCGGTATTTTCTGCCATCAACCATGGTTTTCTGCATACCGGCAGAATCAACGCTACATCCCACGCTATCAGAAAAGGTCGCTACAGACAGCAGCATCGCCTACCCCTGCACCGGCGCTTTATGTCATACCACGCTGAAAAGCGAAGAAGAAGTGAAAGAATACCTGCAGAATAACAGTTATCGCGTTTTGGAATAAATCACCCAACATCCGCTAATGTCGGCTATCTCACAGGCTTTTTAGACTTATTACAAACCTGATTACTCAAAAGCGGCGATTTAAAAACTTGCACCAATTCATGCTTTAGGAGTATGGTAATAACTCTGAAATATAATTAGTCAGAAGGCTGTCTTAATAAGGGCGGGCTTTAAATTAACCAAATACAAAACTGAACACGAGGAAACCACCATGGCTGACACACGCAAACTCACTATTATCGCAACCAAAGGAACACTGGACTGGGCTTACCCTCCGTACATTTTGGCAAGCACTGCTGCTGCGTTAGGCATGGAAGTATCTATCTTCTTTACATTCTACGGCCTGAACCTGCTGCTTAAAGACACAAACAAATTAAAGATCACACCAATGGCTGCGCCTGATATGCCAATGAAGATGCCTTTTGGCCCTAAATGGCTGCAAAGCATCGACTTCGGCCCTAAAGTTCCTAACCTGCTGTGGAACATTCCTTTCATGGACCCGATCTGTACCGGTCTGATGAAGAAGACCATCAGCAACTGTGGCGTGGCTTCAATCGCAGAACTGCGCGAACTGTGCCAGGAAGCGGAAGTTAAATTCCTCGCCTGCCAGATGACGGTTGAACTGTTCGGTCACGATCCAAAAGTATTCATCGACGGCGTTGAATTCGTTGGTGCAGCCACTTACTTCGAAGAATCAGCTGACGCTACACAGTCACTGTTTATCTAGTAAGAACAAAGCTACAAATAAAAAGGCCGGGCCCTGAGTACTCAGGGCCCGGCCTTTTTTATGGAAAAAAGATAAAAGCTCTTGCCGCGAATAACGCAAAAAGCGCAAAGAAAAACCTTTTTTATATTTTTAACCTTTTGCGTCCTTTGCGTTTTTTGCGGCTAAATTTTCTTTCGCTTTTCGCCAATACGCTTCAAGCACTGGTACTGTACACTCTTCCATCTGCTTGCCATCGTCCCGCAACAGCTGTTCGACGACTTCAAAACGCGAGATAAATTTCCGGTTAGCATCTCGCATCGCCTGCTCGGGGTTCACTTTCAGATGACGCGCAAGGCTGACGCTGGCGAACAGGATATCGCCCATCTCATCCGAGATCCTTTCATGATTATCATCGATAACGATCTCGGCTTTCAGCTCGGCAACCTCTTCATTTAGCTTGTCGAAGACCGGCCCGATATTGTCCCAGTCAAAACCGTGATGCGAGGCCCGCTTCTGCAGCTTTTCCGACCAGCGCAAAGCCGGCATGGTACTGGCCACACCGTCCAGCAGGCTTGCTTTCCCGGCATCACCTTCCCCTTTCATAGCTCGCTCGGTTTTTTTATGCTTCTCCCAGTCGCGGTTCAGCTGCGCTTCATCAGTGGTTTTATCATCAGCAAAAACGTGCGGGTGACGACGTATGAGCTTGTCATTTATACCGGCCACTACATCGACAAAATCAAATCTACCCTGCTCTGATGCCATCTGCGCATGGAATACCACCTGGAACAGCAGATCACCTAACTCGCCTTTCAGATCATCCAGATCATCACGCTCAATCGCATCGGCAACCTCATAAGCCTCTTCGACGGTATAGGCCGCAATGGAAGAAAAAGACTGCTTGATGTCCCAGGGGCATCCGCCATCAGGATTGCGCAGATCACGCATTATTTGCAATAGCTTCTCAAGTTCTTTCATAATGTAACAACCTGATTTCAAAAAATGGATGTCAGCTTACGGCCAGAAGCGGACATCAAGAAAAGACCATATTTCTCGCGCAAAGCCGCAGAGACGCGAAGATAAAAACATTGTTTGTATGTAACTACGTAGGCCGGGCATTGCCCGACAGACTACAGCTAATAAGGATACAGTGAAGGTGGGCAGTGCCCACCCTACAAAAACTAAAGGCTTTTCCTTTGCGTCTCTGCGGCTTTGCGCGAGCAATGTTTTTAGGTCTGCTTTGTGTCATAAACAGACCTATTTAATGACCTGATTAAAACTCGAAACGAATACCTATATGTGCTGAGTTATCAACATCATAGTTGACACTGCCAGACTTATTGAAACGAACTTCCAGGTTACGGTAGCCTATATAAGCACGCGCACTGGGCGTGACTTCCAGTTCCAGCGCAAAGCGATATTCAAATAACCCGTCAAATCCGGAGATACTGGTTACCTCCGGCGCATAAAAAGCTTCACCTAATATCGCCAGCGGCGCACTACCGGGAAAGACATAACGCAACTGGCCACCGATTGCGACGGCGCCACCCTGAATATCATAATCCTTGTTATCCGGACCTTTGATATCACCGGCATACACTTTTGCACCGACACCAAAATGCAGGGCTTTAACATCAC